>NZ_JAALDZ010000018.1:0-12689 GCF_014145125.1 Dietzia sp. CQ4
CGACCGCCGCACCCGCCCGCACCAGCCTGCGCCTCCGCGCGGCGGGCGGATGGGCTCGGAGCGCCGTGGGCACGGGCTCGCCGAGGATCGTCCCGGCCGCGTCCGCGGACACGGCTCGGGGCGAGGCGGGCACCAGCGCCGGGCTCTGCTTCTTCTTCCCCTCGTCGTCCTTCCCGGTCCCGACCCCCGAGGCCACCACGTCGAGCCGCGCGGCGCCGAGGACTCTGAATCCCGGGGGTTCGTGCAGGGTGACCCCGCGGATGCGGCGACCGTCGAAGGAGGTGTGCCGACCCACGAGCAGGCCACGGTGGAGCTCGAGCGAACCGTCCTCGTGGTGCTCGAGGCGGAGGTTCCACCAGTTCTCCACGAAGAGCGCCACCGACGCGATGGTGCCCACCACCAGGGCGAGGACGAGCACCCCGGCGGCGATCACGGGGATCGGCAGGTCACCGATCCGGTCCCAGATCCACTCGAGCATCTCGGGCACGGCGCCGAACCAGTCCGCGACCTGGAACACGATGCCGATGCCCACGAGACCGAACAGCGGGGTCATGACACTCGCGGGCGCGTAGCGGACCTATCCCGGGTCGAGGCGCACGAGTTCGGAGGTGTCGGTGGCGGCCCGCTCGGCGAGCAGGTGGCGGCGCAGCTCCTCGGCCACCTCGCGGTCCAGGGCGCCGAGAATGAGTCTGGACCCGTCGGTCTCCCCGCTGGCCAATCTCACGGTGGCGATGCCCATTCGTCGTTGCACCAGGTCCGCCGAGATCTCCACATTGCGCACCCGGCCGGTCGACAGGCTGGTGGTGGAGCTGGAGAGGAAGCGGACGCGGCGCTCGATCCGGTGCGCGTCCACGCGGTACCTGGTCACGGCGAGCCGGGCGGTCTCGATGATCGCCGTTGCGGCGGCACCGAGGATCGTGCCACCAATGGTCCACAGCAACACCCACGCCAGGCCCACCCCGGCGAGGAGGAGCCCGGACCCCGCGGGTACCGCGGTCGCCGCCAGGGCCCCCGCGGCCACCACGGTGCTCGCGGGGATGGTCCGCCGGTCGAGCGGCAGCCATTCGGGTGCGGGTTCTGCGGGCGCCGGGCCCGGCCCTGGTGTGGTCACGTCGCGTCCCGCTGGTCGTCCTCGGCCAGCAGCGTCAACCTGTCGACCATCTCCTCGGCCTGCGCGGCGTCCAGCGCGCTGATACGGACCGCGCCCGACGAGGAGGCGGTGGTGACGACGACGGTGGCCAGCCCGAACTGTCGTTGCAGTGGCCCGCGGGTCTTGTCGACGGTCTGCACTCGGGAGAGCGGCGCGGCCCTCCACTCCTCCCAGAACAGGCCGCTACGACTGTAGACCGCCGTGTCGGTCGCCTCCCACCGGTGGATGGCCCAGCGCACCCGCGGCACCGCGACCAGCGCCACGGCGGTCGCGGCCGCCCACCCCGTCGCCACGAGCAGAATCCATGGGAACAGGACCAGGCCCAGGATCACGGCCACCACCAAGGGCCCTGCCATCCACAGTGCGACCTGCGCCGTCCACCAGCGTCGACACCGCGGGTCGACGCGGTGGCGTGGTGGTCTGAGTCCGATCGGTGACGAGTTCACGGTGTCCAACATAGGGCCCTGTGGAACCCTGGCGGTCATGACACTTCTCCGGCGATACCGGGCAACCGGTGCAGACCTGCCCTTCGGCGATCCGCTCCGCGCACACGGGGTGGCCATGGAGGGATACTTCCTCCGCGTGACCGACCGCGACCGCGGCCGCGCCCTCATCGCTCTCATCGGGATCAACCGGGGGCCGGACGGGCACTGGGCGACGCTCGGCCTGGCGTCCGACGAGGTGCCTGCCCGGTCCGGGGCGACCGGGTTCCCCCGGCCGGGGGTCGGCGCGACCTCGTCGTCGTCATCAACGGGGGCGGCGACGCCCTCACCACGGTCGGGCACGTCCTCCTCTCTCCGCCTGGCCGCCGCGCCCGACGGGTGGGCCGATCCCGACCGCCTGGGGGCCCGCTCCGGGGATCAGTTCGAGTACCGGCCGGACAGGGTGACCGTGGACATGGGCGAGGGGGCCCGCCTCCACGTGGAGATCACCGACCCCGTGGAGTGGCCGCACCGGGCTGTCGGCGGGTCGAGCATCTTCCAGGCCGTTCCCGCCCTCAACCAGTACTGGCACCCGTGGCTGCTCGGCGGCAAGGCGAGGGGCTGGGCCGAACTCGACGGCCGGCGCTGGGAGTTCGACGGCGCCGACGTCTACGGGGAGAAGAACTGGGGCGCCGAGGGCTTTCCCGATTCCTGGTGGTGGGGGCAGGCGCAGGGCTTCTCCGAGCCGGGCACCTGCGTGGCGTTCGCCGGCGGGCAGATCCACTCGGGCCCGCTGCGCACCGAGGTCACGGGCCTGGTGGTGCGACTTCCGGATGGTCGGGTGATCCGGCTGGGCAACCCCGTGGTCTCACCGGTCCGCGCCGACGTCGGTGACGACGTGTGGGCGCTCGAGGGCCGTGGCTATGGCTGGAGGATCCGCGTGACCGGGCGGGCGCCGCTGGGTCGGGCCCACGTGCTGCCCGTGCCGTTGCCGTCGGAGAAGCGGAACTCGGCGGGCGCGATCGAGCACCTGTCCGGTGAGCTCGAGGTGGAGGTGAGCCGGTTCGGGCGCCATGTCTGGAGCGATCACAGTCCACAGGCCGCACTCGAGCACGGGGGGCTGGACCGCGCCGAGGCGGAGCTTCGGCGGCGTGGCGTGCCCGTGGGGGAGACGGGCGCCGCGCCGGAGTAGGTGCTGGTCCCCGGTTGGGCGGTCGTCGTCACGACCCGGGTCGCTGACGCGCGGTGTTGACGATGTGACGTTGACAGTGTGGCAGACGTCACATAGCTTGCACAGAAGCGAGTTCAGTTCGTCAACCGGGGAGAGTCATGGCAGACAGTAGCAACGAGATTCGTCTCACCTCCGAGATGAAGATCCACCACGACGTCACGATCGATCAGCTCCGCGCGATTCTGGCCGAGGTCAGTCGCGGCGCGTCGGCCGAGGGGGACCACATCCGCGGGCACAACTTCTACCTGGACGAGGAGGCGGGGATTCTCTTCGCCCACGAGCACTACCGGGACGCGGACGCGATGCTCACCCACCTCGCGGAGATGGATCAGGCGAAGGTCGGGGAGCTGATGGCCACCGTCGATGTGGTGGACCTACGGATCTACGGGCCCGTCACCCCCGAGCTCGGTGACCTGCTCGAGGGGTTCGGGAGTGTCCGGACCTTCGACCACGTCAGTGGCTTCACGCGCGCTGTGGCGTGAACTGACCCCCCTCTCGAGGTCCGCCGCGGCGGCGTTCGGCGGGGTGTCGCGACGGTAGATCTCGCGACCCGAGTTCTGACGGTGCCGTGTCAGCCGGAGGCGCCCCGGTCTCCGTGTTGGCGGCGCTGTCGTCGACGCCGCATGCCGCTGACCTGGCAAGTTGCCAATCTCCGCCCCGGAACAATGATTTCCTACTTTTCGCCGATTATGGCTTGCGTCACAGTGTGATCGTGGTTACAGTCGCCCTAAGTGAATTCAACTCAAGACTCTGGAGGGGTTGGAAGTGGCCGAAGATCAGCGACGCAGGAACCTGGACCTGGTGCGGGCGTACACGGACGCGCTCAACAAGTGGGACATCGAGACCATGCGGGAGTTGTCCACCGAGGACGTCGTCTTCGAGCTCCCGTTCCGGCCCCCCACCTTCGGGCGCGAGACCGTCGGCCGCACGGCGTACATGGAGGTGCTCGCCCAGGCCCGCGACCACATGATCGACGGGTCGGAGAACCTCCACGATCTCGAGCTCGACACCCTCGCCTCGAACCCCGACGTCGTGATCGCCACCTACAAGAGCGACATGCTGCTGCGCAGCGGGACCCGGTACGCCAACGAGTACATCTCCCGCTTCATCTGCCGTGACGGGAAGATCGCCCGCTTCGTCGAGTACTACGACTCCATCATCCTGTTCAGCGCACTCGGCGGGACCCTGGTGGAGGCCGGCGAATCCGAACTCCTCCCCGAGGGCCTCAAGTCCTGAGCGACACCGCGGACCCCCAGACCCAGCACGTCACACCGGAGGAGAAGACCATGGGTAAGCAACTGCCCGACCCGAGCACCGTCGTCGCCGACGCCCCCCAGTGTCCGTTCGTGGACATGTGGTCGGACGAGTACAACGAGAACAACCTGGAGATCCTCAAGCACCTGCGTGAGGACCACGAGCTGGCGTTCCACAAGCAGGGCAACACGACCGTCCCGCTGGTGACCCGCTACAAGGACCTGTGGAAGATCCACCGAGACTGGAGGACGTTCCAGTCCGGCCGCGCCGCCTCGCACCTGGCCGACCGCCGGTACGACGACCCGAACGACGACCCGACCTTCATCCCTCTCGACACCGACCCGCCGGTCCACAGCGAGTGGCGCAAGATCCTCGAGCCGTTGATGACCCTCAAGAAGATGGAGGCCCACGCGGGGCTCATCGAGAAGATCGCCGACGACCTGCTCGAGGGTCTCGAGGGTCGCACCAGGTTCAAGGTGATGGACGAATTCGTCCGTCCCATGCAGGCGCGCGCGATCTTCGCCGTGATCCTCGGCGTCCCCGCCGACAGTGACCGGATCCTCCAGTTCTCGGCGTGGGCGCAGGACGCCCTCCTGGTTCCGGAGCGCGCCGTCGAGGCGTTCGGCGAGCTCAGCTCCGCCCTTCTCGAGATCCTCCGGGAACGCCGGGAGAACCCGCGTGGCGAGGACGACATCGTCACCGTTCTGGCGAACTGTCGGCCCGGCGGCGAGGTCCCCGACGACGGTGACCTCATCAAGATCATGATCGCGCTGACGTTGGGTGGCCTCGAGTCCACGGGAACCGTCCTGAGCGGCACGATCCACCACATGGCCACCCACCCCGAGGACCTCAAGGAGCTACAGGACGACATGTCCCTGCTCGACGAGGCGATCGAGGAGGCGCTGCGGCTGTTCGTCAACGTGACGCTCACCCAGCGGACCGTCACCACGGAGACGACGCTCAACGGCTATGACCTCAAGCCCGGTGACAAGATCTGGAACCTGCCGGGATCGGCCAACCGCGACGAGTCGGTGTTCCCCGACGGTGACAGCTGGAACGTGCACCGCGAGAACAAGCGACACGTGTCCTTCGGTGCCGGGATCCACCGGTGCCTCGGGTCGAACCTCGCGCGGATCTTCCTGCGGGTGGCGTTCACCGCGGTCCTCACCCGCATGCCGGGTGTGGCCCTCGTCCCGGACCAGGAGATCCACACCCACTCCATGCCGACCCGTGGACTCACCGAGTTCGAGGTCACGGTCGACGAGATCACCCCCGCTGCCGCGGCCCGCTGAGCCCGGACGCCGGAAACGACGAGAGGACACATCATGAAGGTGAAGATCGACCACGAGTTCTGCGTGGGTCACGCCCGCTGCTACACGCTGGAGCCCGACCACATCGCCGAGGACGAGCGCGGCCGCGGAGTCGTCCGCGAGGACGCGCCCGAGATGTCGCCCGAGACCGCTCGGCGAATGGTCAGGGCGTGCCCGGAATCCGCGATCTCGATCGTGCGCGACTGACCGCGTCGAGACCGCCAGCCGAGTCGGACAACTAGGTGAGTTAGAGATGACCATGGTTCAGGATCCACTGCACTACCCGCTCGTCGATCCCGGCGATCTCCCCGAGGGTGACGCCTCGCTCCTCGCGGTGGTCGCCGGTCGGCGAGAGTGCGCGCGCGGCGTCGTCGAGCTCGTCCTCGAGTCCGTGGACGGTGCCGACCTGCCGGTCTGGGAGCCCGGCGCCCACATCGATCTGGTCCTCGACGGCGACCTCATCCGGCAGTACTCCCTGTGCGGTGACCCCGCCGACAGGAGGACCTACCGGGTCGCGGTCCTGCTCGAGCCGGAGAGCAGGGGTGGGTCGCGGCGGATCCACGCCGATCTCCCGCTCGGGTCACGAGTCGAGGTGCGGGGCCCGCGGAACCACTTCCCCCTGCATGAGTCCCCGCGATACCTGTTCATCGCCGGGGGAATCGGGGTCACCCCGATGCTCCCGATGGTCCGCGCCGCAGAGCGGGCCGGCGCGGACTGGCGTCTGGTCTACGGCGGTCGATCCGAGGACTCCATGGCGTACCTGGACGAGCTGGGGGAACTGGGGGACCGGGTGACGATCTGGCCGGCCGACCGCCACGGCCTGATCGATCTCGACTCGCTCCTCGGGACGCCGGCCGAGGACACGCTGGTCTACAGCTGTGGCCCCGAGCCGCTTCTGGCCGCGGTGGAGGAGCACTGCGCGTCGTGGCCCGCCGGCGCGCTGAACCTGGAGCGCTTCTCGGCCGCGGAGATCGACACGTCCGGCGACACCGGATTCGACGTGGAGCTCCGACAGACGGGGACGACGCTCCACGTCAACGGGGACCAGACGATCCTCGAGGTGGTGACCGCGGCCGGTGTCTACGTCTCCACCTCCTGCACCGAGGGGACGTGCGGATCGTGCGAGACGCCCATCCTCGAGGGTCGGGCGGACCACCGGGACGTGGTCCTGTCCCCGGAGGAGCAGGAGGAGGGCGAGACGATGATGATCTGCGTCTCCCGCGCCGCCTGCCCCAAGCTCGTTCTCGACCTGTAGGACCGTTCGTCGCCGTCGCGACCAGAGGTCCGGACCACGCGTCCCGCCAACTTTTCAGGAGGATCCATGCTCCCCAGGAGCTACAGCGAGTTCTACATCGGTGGCCGGTGGAGGCCCACCGACTCGACCGAGACGTTCACCGTCATCTCACCGTCCACCGGCGAGGTGATCGGCCGGGTCCCCGGCGCGACCCGCGCGGACATCGACGCGGCCGTCGAGGCCGCCCGGTACGCCTTCCACGAGACGGACTGGGCGACCCGGCCTGTCGAGGACCGCGCCGCCCTGTGCGAGGCGCTCGCGGCCAAGCTGTACGAGTCCAGGGACGAGCTGGCCGAGCTGCTCGTCGACGAACTCGGGTGCACGCGCATGCTCGCGGACGTCTACCAGGCCACCGCCCCGACCCTGCACTGGAACTACAACGCGGAGGTTGGCCGGCACTACCCGTTCCAGGAGGTCCGGACCGCGGATCTCGGACCACTCGCCGGCGGGTCCGCGGGCGGCATGATCATGCCTTACCAGACCCAGGCACTCGTGGTGAAGGAGCCGGTGGGCGTGGTCGCGACCATGGTCGCCTACAACTTCTCCATGCCCGGCACCTCACAGAAGGTCGCACCGGCGATCATCGCCGGCTGCACCGTCGTGGTGAAGGTCCCGGAGCCCGACCCGCTCGCGGTGTTCGCCCTGGCGCAGATGGTCCACGAGGTGGGCTTCCCGCCCGGGGTCATCAACATCGTCGCCGCCGGGGCGGACGAGTCGGCCTACCTGGTCTCACACCCGGACGTCGACATGGTGAGCTTCACCGGGTCCACGACCGTGGGCTCACACATCGGCCGTGAGTGCGGCTCGCTCATCCGCCCCGTCGTCCTGGAACTCGGCGGCAAGTCGGCCGCGATCGTGCTCGACGACGCCGACCTGGACACCACGGTCCCCACCCTCCTCGGGGTCAGCGTGATCCCCAGCAGTGGTCAGAGTTGTGTGTGCCAGAGCCGGTTCCTCGTGTCCGAGGCCCGGCACGACGAGCTGGTGGAGCGGCTGGTCACGGCGATGGCGGACATCAGGGTCGGTGACCCCCACGACCCCGACGTCGACATGGGTCCGGTGATCACCGAGGCGCACCGCGAGCGCATCCTCGGGATGATCCGCCGCGCGGTCGAGCAGGGCGCGACCGTGGCGTTCGGCGGCGGCGTCCCCGAGGGCCTCGACACGGGCTGGTACGTCGAGCCCACCCTGCTCACCGGGGTCACCCCGGACATGGAGATCGCACAGGAGGAGGTCTTCGGCCCGGTCGTCGCGGTGATCTCCTACAAGGACGAGCCAGACGCCATCCGGATCGCCAACGACAGCCGCTACGGCCTGGCCGGCTCGGTCTACACCTCCGACGTCGAGCGCGGCTTCGAGATCGCCAGGAAGGTGCGGACGGGAACGTTCTCCGTCAACTCCTTCTCGGCCGACTTCAACTCACCGTTCGGCGGGTTCAAGGACTCCGGGATCGGGCGTGAACACGGCGTCGCCGGCCTCGAGGGCTACCTGATCCCCAAGTCGATCTCGGTCGACCCGTCCATGAGCATTCCCGAGTCGGTGGTCCGCCAGGCGGATGTCGTCACGACCGGCGTCCGGAAGGGAGCCTGACGCCCCCGACGAGCCCCACCTGACCTAGATCTTGCGCAGGCGCAGCCGCTGGATGGAGTGATCGGAGTTCTTCCGCAGCACCAGCGTCGCCCGCGGCCGTGTGGGCAGGATGTTCTCCACGAGGTTCGGCCGGTTGATCGAGGTCCAGATCTCGCGCGCCGCCAACCGTGCCGCTTGGTCGGACAGGTCTGCGTAGTGCGCGAAGTGGGAGTTGGGGTTGGAGAACGACGTGCTGCGCAGTTCCAGGAACCGCTCGACGTACCACTTCTCGATGTCCTCGATCTTCGCGTCCACGTAGAGCGAGAAGTCGAACAGGTCCGAGACCATCAGTCGGGGGCCCGTCTGCAGGACGTTCAGGCCCTCGACGATGAGGATGTCCGGGCGCTGGACCTCGATGAACTCGTCGGGGACGATGTCGTACTTGGTGTGCGAGTACACGGGCGCGCGGACGACCGGGGCACCGGACTTGACCTCGGTGACGAACCTCAACAGCGCGCGCCGGTCGTAGGACTCGGGGTAGCCCTTGCGGTGCATGAGTTGGCGCCGCTGGAGTTCGCGGTTGGGGTAGAGGAAGCCGTCGGTGGTGATCAGGTCCACCCGGGGGTGGGAGTCCCAGCGGGTCAGCAGCGCGCGCAACACACGGGCGGAGGTGGACTTGCCCACCGCCACCGAGCCGGCCACCCCGATCACGAACGGCATGGGGGCGTCCACGGTCTCACCGAGGAACAGGTTGGTGGACTGGAACAGGCGCTGGCGGGCCGATACCTGGAGGTGGATGAGCCGGCTGAGCGGCAGGTAGATCTCCGCGATCTCGTCCAGGTCCAGGTGTTCGCCCAGGCCGCGCAGTCCCTCGAGGTCCTGTTCGGTGAGCACCATCGGCATGGCTCGCCGCAACCGACGCCAACTCCGGCGGTCGAACTCCACGTACGGCGTGTAGTCGCCGGCATGTCTGCTCACGATTGCTGATTGTGTCAGGTGCCCACGGGGGAGAGGCCTCCAGGTGCCCTGGCACTAGACTGACGACGACGACGAGACGAGCCGTGGCCCCGACACGATTCGTACGAAGTGAGAAGCCCACGCGCGAGGAGCAACGATGACCGACCCGAACACCGATGTGTTCACCGCCTCCCTGTCCGAGTTGGACCCGGAGGTCGCCGAGGCGATGGCCGGCGAGCTGGCGCGTCAGCGCGACACGTTGGAGATGATCGCGTCCGAGAACTTCGTGCCGCGCTCGGTGTTGCAGGCTCAGGGATCGGTGCTCACCAACAAGTACGCCGAGGGCTACCCGGGGCGTCGCTACTACGGCGGGTGTGAGCACGTCGACGTGGTGGAGAACCTCGCGCGGGACCGCGCCAAGGAGGTCTTCGGCGCCAAGTACGCGAACGTCCAGCCGCACGCCGGCGCCCAGGCCAACGCCGCGGTGCTCATGGCGCTCGCGACGCCGGGCTCCAAGATCATGGGCCTGTCCCTGGCACACGGCGGTCACCTCACCCACGGCATGAAGCTCAACTTCTCCGGCCAGCTCTACGAGGTCGCCGCCTACGAGGTGGACCCGGAGACCATGCAGGTCAACATGGACACCGTCCGCGAGATGGCGCTGGCGGAGAAGCCGGACGTGATCATCGCCGGCTGGTCGGCCTACCCGCGGACCCTGGACTTCGCGAAGTTCCGGGAGATCGCCGACGAGGTCGGCGCCAAGCTCTGGGTGGACATGGCGCACTTCGCCGGCCTGGTGGCCGCGGGCCTGCACCCGAGCCCCGTTCCGCACGCCGACGTCGTCTCCACCACGGTCCACAAGACCCTGGGCGGGCCGCGCTCGGGCATGATCCTCACCAACGACCTCGAGCTGTTCAAGAAGCTCAACTCGTCGGTGTTCCCCGGTCAACAGGGCGGGCCGCTCATGCACGCGATCGCCGCCAAGGCCACCGCCATGAAGATCGCCGGTACCGAGCAGTTCCGCGAGCGCCAGCAGCGGACGATCGAGGGCGCCAAGATCCTCGCCGAGCGTCTGACCGAGCAGGACTGCACGGACGCGGGGGTCTCCGTCCTCACCGGCGGGACCGACGTGCACCTGGTGCTGGTGGACCTGCGCGAGTCCGATCTCGACGGCCAGCAGGCCGAGGACCTCCTCCACGAGGTCGGCATCACCGTCAACCGCAACGCCGTGCCGTTCGACCCCCGTCCGCCCATGGTGACCTCCGGTCTGCGTATCGGTACGCCCGCGCTGGCCACGCGCGGCTTCGGGGCCGAGGACTTCCGCGAGGTCGCGGACATCATCGGCACCGCCCTCGCGGCGGGGACGGGTGCCGACATCACCGCACTGCGTGGTCGGGTGTCCGCGCTTGCCGCGGCCAAGCCGCTGTACGAGGGTCTCGAGGACTGGACGATCCTGGGCTGAGAACCCGGCCACGACGGAAGAAACCCCCGCAGTGACGCTGCGGGGGTTTCTGCCGTCCCGGAGGTGACCCGGTGGCGGTGGTTCAGTCGGTGAAGCGGACCTTCGGGCTGCGGCAGATGAGCAGTCGCCGGACCTTGTCGCCCTCGGTGAGCTGGGCGCTTGCGTTGAAGCTCGCCTCGAACTCGCCGTCCCTGCGGGTCTCCCCGAGGCACAGCTCGGTGTCCCCGACGCGGGTCCCGCT
Source organism: Dietzia sp. CQ4 (assembly GCF_014145125.1). NCBI lineage: Bacteria > Bacillati > Actinomycetota > Actinomycetes > Mycobacteriales > Dietziaceae > Dietzia > Dietzia sp. CQ4. Next base: position 10,891 of record NZ_JAALDZ010000018.1, read on the forward strand.
CAGGATGTGGTGCGTCAGGACGCTCTTCTCGCGCTGGGCGAGGTAGACCTCGAGCCCGGCGCGGTCACCGTCGAACTCCGCCGCCGACTCTCCCGCGGAGAAGAGGATGGACAGCTGGAAATCGTCGGTGATGTGGTCGAGGACCCTGTCGGGATCATCCGAGTCCATGATCTCGAACCAGGCGTGCAGTAGCGGGGTGCTGGTGGTCATGTGGTGCTCCGATGTCAGTCGTGGGTGGGGGAGGCCGGGTCGGTGGGGGCGAGGGTCGGGGAAGGGGGGTCGGTAGAGGCGAGGGTCGGGGAGGCGAGGCCGAGCTCCGGGTCGAACGCGACCTGGTAGCCGGTGATCAGTCCGGCGTCGTCGATCCGGGCGGACGCGAGGAAGTGGCCGGTGATCGTGACTCCGTCCTCGACCACGGCGCCGTAGACGAACTCGAGCTCGCCGGTGCGGGTGGCATGGGTGGGGACGTGGCGCCTGTCGACGGGGCCCCGCTCCTCGAGGTATCGACGGACTCCGTCACGGTCCGTCCCGCGGACGGCGGAGCCTGGTAGGAGAATGGCGAAGGAGACGTTCGACGACAGTAGGGCGAGGCCGGCCTCGAGGTCGCCCGCGTCCACCCGTGAGTAATACGTCACGAGGGTGGAGTCGGACAGCGTCGATTCGGACAGCGTGGAGTCGGACAGCCTGGATTCGGATGCAGCGGGATCGGGCGCAGTCATGAATCGAACTTAGTTTAGTGTCTGCCCGGATCTCAAGAGCTTGCGTGATCCGCCTCACTATGTTGTCATGGTCTGAAGTGAACTCAACTCAACTAGACGGCGTGGGAAGCCCTGTCCCGCGGCCCAGGAGAGGACTGCTCGTGACCCAGCAGACACGGACTGCACGACCCGAGGCCGACCCGTCGATCATCCTGGCGACCCCGGAGCGCGACGAGCTTCGTACGATCGTCGCCCAGTTCGTGGCCCGGCACGGGACCCACGAGGCGGTCCGGCGGTCGACCGAGTCCGACACGGGGTACTCGGAGGCCCGGTGGCGCACGCTCAACGAGGAGCTGCAGGTCGCCGCGCTCGCCGTGCCGGAGGACCTCGGGGGTCACGGCTTCGGGTTCGCCGACCTGGGTGTGGTCCTCGAGGAGACGGGGGCCGCCCTGCTGCCGGAGCCCGTCCTGGCCAGTGCCGTGGTGGCCGCCCAGGCGCTGGTCCGGGCCGACGACCCGGAAACGGTGAGCGATCTCCTCGGAGCGGTCATGGAGGGGCGTCGGACGATCGGGGTGTCGCTCGACGGGCGGGTCACCCTGTCCGCCGACGCCGTGGCGACGGGCGGAGCCGGTCCCGTCGTCAACGGGATCGTCGAGGGCGTCCTCTGGGGGCAGGGGGTCGATTCGCTCGTGGTGGAGGCGTCCTCCGGCGCCCGGACGGTGCTGGTGGTGGTGGACCTCGCCGACGCGGAACGCCGGGACCGGGAGGTCATCGATCTCACCCGTCGTCGCGCCGACGTGCATCTGGTGGACGCGCCCGCGCGGGTCCTCGTCGGTGCCGCACGGTTCGCGGACGTCGTTCGCGAGCTGGACCTCATCACGCGCGCGGCGCTGGCCGCCGAGCACGCGGGAATCGCCGCTCGGCTGTTGGACGACACGGTCGCCTACGTCGGCCAGCGCCATCAGTTCGGCCGTCCGATCGGGTCGTTCCAGGCCATCAAACACCGTCTGGCGGACATGCTGGTCGACCGAGAGCGGGCCCGATCCGCAGCGATGTACGGGTAAGTCCCCTGGAGTGGTGGGGTTTGGGGGCCGGGGTTTG
>NZ_JAALDZ010000190.1:0-12067 GCF_014145125.1 Dietzia sp. CQ4
CTCCGAGGCCCGGGCCGCCGCCAGCATCGCGTCCGAGAACTCCGGCCAGCCGGTGGCGGCCGCCCAGTCCGGGTCGGCGTACCTGGACAGCGCGGACTGCGCCTGGGCCAGCACGCGCTGGACCACGCCGATGTGGGCCTCGCGCGGGGCCGCGCGGGTGACCACCTCGACGAACCGGCGAGCCGGGAGCCGGGCCTCCCGGGTCATCTCCCACAGTGCGGACCAGCACAGGGTCCGGGCGAGCGAGTCCGTCACGTCCTCGATGGAGCCCAGGACAGTGGTCAGGGAGCGCTCGTCCAGGCGCACCGAGCAGTACGTCAGGTCGGCGTCGTTGGGCAGGATCAGGTCGGGGACGGGAAGGCCGGACATGTCCGGGACGGTCGTGCGCTCGGCGTCCACGTCCAGCTCCGCGAACGCGGTGCGCACCAGCGCGCCCGAGTCGTCACGGCTGTAGAGGCCGACCCCCAGACGGTGGGTGCGCAGCTCCCCGGCACCCGGGGCGGCGGGTCCCTGCACGACGGTCAGTTCGGAGATCGTCGCCTGGGCGTCGTCTGCGGTGTCCACCTCCACCGAGATCGGGTTGATGCCGGTGGTCCGCAGCCACTGGTCGGCCCAGTCGGACAGGTCGCGGCCGGAGGAGGCCTCGAGGGCCCGCAGGAGGTCGTCGAACTCGGCGTTGCCGAAGGCGTGCTCGGCGAAGTAGGCGCGCAGGCCGGCCAGGAACGGCTCGCGTCCCACGTACGCCACCAGTTGCTTGAGCACGGACGCGCCCTTGGCGTAGGTGATCCCGTCGAAGTTGGCCTCGACCGTCTCCAGGTCCGTCATGTCGGCCGCCACGGGATGGGTGGAGGGCAACTGGTCCTGCCGGTACGCCCACGCCTTCTCCACATTGGCGAACGTGGTCCACGCGTCGGTGTACTGCGTGGCGTCCACCTGGGCCAGGACCGAGGCGAAGGTCGCGAACGACTCGTTGAGCCACAGGTCATCCCACCAGCGCATGGTCACCAGGTCGCCGAACCACATGTGGGCCATCTCGTGCAGCACCGTCTCGTTACGCCGCTCGTAGCGGTAGGCCGTGACGCGGGAGCGGAAGACGTAGTCCTCGAGGAACGTCACGGCCCCGGCGTTCTCCATGGCCCCCGCGTTGAACTCGGGCACGAAGATCTGGTCGTACTTGCCGAACGCGTACGGCATGCCGAATTCACGGTGATAGAACCCGAAGCCCTCCTTGGTCTCGGCGAACAGCCGATCGGAGTCGAGGTACCCGGCGAGCGACGCACGACACAACAGTCGTAGTGGAATGGTCCCGTGCTCGTCGACGTAGGAGTCCTCGACCACGTGATAGGGGCCGGCGATCAGGGCCACGAGGTACGTCGACAGGATCTCCGTCTGCTCGAACCGGTGCACGACCGCTCCCGACTCGCCCGGGGACTCTCCGGCCGGGGTGTTGGCCACCACGACCCAGGAGGCGGGGGCGGTGACGGTCAGCGTGTAGCGGGCCTTGAGGTCGGGCTGGTCGAAGCAGGCGAACACCCGCTTGGCGTCGGCGGTCTGGAACTGTGAGTAGAGGTAGACCTCCCCGTCCACGGGATCGACCATGCGGTGCAGGCCCTCGCCGGTGGAGGTGTACGCCAGATCGGCGTCCACGACGAGCTCGTTGGTCTCCTGCAGGTCGGGCAGCGTCAGCCCCGCCTCGTCGTCATAGTCCCCGGTCTCCAGGTCCCGTCCGTTCAACGTCACCGACCGGATCCGCGCCGACCTCAGATCGATGAATGTCTCCGCCCCGGGTCGGGAGCAGGTGAACCGGACCACCGTGCGGGACCGGAACGTCCCGGATCCCGGTCCGCCGGAGCCGTCGGTGAGGTCCAGGTCCACCTCGTAGGTGTCCACGTCGAGCAGTTCCGCCCTGGCGGCGGCGTCGGAACGGGTGAGATTGAGCGAGCGCATCGGAGGTCCTCGGTTCCTGGGCGGGGGTGGTGGCCCCAGTCCTACCACCCGCGGCGGGGTGGCAGTCGGGGACCCGGACGAGGAGGATGGGGTCATGACATCTTCTGGTTCCGACGCCACCCGTTCCGTCGACTTCTGGTTCGACCCCCTGTGCCCCTTCGCATGGGTCACCAGCCGCTGGATCCTCGAGGTGGAGAAGGTCCGGGACATCGAGCTGACCTGGAACGTCATGAGCCTGTCCGTCCTCAACGACGGCCGGGACCTCCCCGAGGACTACCTCGCGCTGATGACACGCGGTTGGGGCCCGGTCCGGGTCGCGATCGCCGCCGCACAGCGTCACGGCCAGGAGGTCCTGGGCCGGCTGTACACCGAGCTCGGCACCCGCATCCACGACCAGGGACGGGGGATCGAGGACCCCACGGTGATCACCGAGGCGCTCGAGGCCGCCGGACTGGACGCGGGTCTCGCCGCCGCGGCGGCGTCGGATGAGTACGACGACGAGCTGCGCGCCTCGCACCACCGTGGCATGGACCCGGTGGGCGACGAGGTCGGCACCCCGGTCGTGCACGTGGACGGCGTGGCCTTCTTCGGTCCCGTCCTCACGCGCATCCCGCGCGGCGAGGACGCGGGCAAGGTCTTCGACGGCGCCGCCCTGCTCGCGGAGTACCCCTATTTCTTCGAGCTCAAGCGCAGCCGCACCGAGGCCCCGCAGTTCGACTGAAGGCCCGGGGGTGCGGCGGGTGCCGAGCGTGGCAGAATCGCCGCCATGCGCATCTACCTGGGAGCGGACCACGCCGGCTTCGAGACCAAGAACGTCATCGCCGAGCACCTGAAGACCTCCGGCCACGAGGTGGTCGACTGCGGCGCCCACAGCTACGACGCGGAGGACGACTACCCGGCCTTCTGCATCGACGCGGCTCGCAAGGTCGTGGCGGACCCGGGCAGCCTCGGGATCGTGCTGGGCGGCTCCGGCAACGGCGAGCAGATCGCGGCCAACAAGGTTCCCGGCGCCCGCTGCGCCCTGGCGTGGAGCGTCGAGACCGCGCGCCTCGCCCGTGAGCACAACAACGCGCAGCTGATCGGTATCGGTGGGCGCATGCACTCGCAGGAGGAGGCACTGGCGATCGTCGATGCGTTCCTCGACCAGAGCTGGTCGGAGGCCGAGCGTCACCAGCGTCGCATCGACATCCTCGCCGAGTACGAGCGCACCCACGAGGCCCCGCCGGTCCCCGGGGCCTGATCAGAGAAGCGCCCGAGAAGCGTCGTGCCCGGGCGACACCATGCCTGAGACACTCCGTGCCTGAGGGGCACACCCTCCACCGGCTGGCCCGCCTGCACACCGAGTACTTCGCGGGCGGGCCCGTCCGCGTCTCCAGTCCACAGGGGCGGTTCGCGGACCACGTCGTCGTCGACGGTAGGTACTTCGAGCACGCCACAGCCGTCGGCAAGCACCTCTTCCACCACTACGAGGGCGGCCTCGCCGTCCACGTCCACCTGGGGCTGTACGGATTCTTCGACACGCACCTCGTGCCGCAGGGGGAGGAACCGCCCGCGCCGGTGGGGCAGGTGCGGATGCGGGTCGGGGCGATGCTTCCCGGCGGGGGGTCGGAGGGCCGGCCCGCCCACTACGTCGACCTGCGCGGACCCACCAGGTGCGACGTCATCGACGAGGCGGGTGTGGCCGAGGTGCGCGGCCGTCTGGGCCCCGATCCCCTGGATCCCGACGCCGATCCCGGGCGGGCGTGGGCGCGGATCACACGCAGTGCGCGGCCGGTAGGTGCGCTGCTCATGGACCAGAAGGTCCTGGCCGGAGTCGGGAACGTCTACCGCGCCGAGGTGCTGTTCCGGCACGGTATCGACCCGTTCCGAGCCGGCTCGCGGGTGACGGAGGGCGAGTTCCGCGCGATCTGGGACGACCTGGTGCAGTTGATGGAGGTGGGGGTGGAGACCGGCGCCATCCACACGATCCGCCCGGAGCACGACCACGGGGACGTGCCCCGACGTGGTGCCGACCGGCCGCGCAACTACGTCTACCAACGGGACGGCTGGCAGTGCCGGGTGTGCCGCGACGAGATCGTCCTGCAGACGTTGGAGGCGCGGACCCTCTTCTGGTGTCCGACCTGCCAGCCGGAACGGCCGCGCTGAACCCGTCGCCGGGTCGCAGCCGCGGGCGGGCGGGTTAGCCGGTTAGCGGGCGAGCATCTCGCAGCCGCACGTCGCGACGGCGTCTCGCGGGCACAGAAGTACCTGCGAGACGCCAGGCCCAGGGGCGGCTGGGGTCTGGTCGAACAGGCGCTACCGCGAGACGCCATGCCCAGGGGCGGCTGGGATCCGATCGAACAGGCGCTACCGCGAGACGCCATCCTCGGGAGCGCCGGGAGGGCGTCGCGGGGGCGTCGTGTGGAGCGGGCGACGGGAATCGAACCCGCGTAGCCTGCTTGGAAGGCAGGGGCTTTACCATTAAGCTACGCCCGCATCGGCGGCTGACCTGGGGTTTCCCCCTCGTCTCGCTCGCGCTGAGACAACACTACCGGACCGGTGCGGCGCTCCCAACTCCCGGCCCGCCAACTCGGAATCTGCCGTGATGCGGCACTGTCGTACACTGGGCGAGTTGGTTTGGCGGCCCGGCAGGTTTCCCGCGTACGGCGCGGGGTGGTCGGTCGCGCGACTCACCGGGATGTGGCGCAGCTTGGTAGCGCATCCGCTTTGGGAGCGGAGGGTCGCAGGTTCGAATCCTGTCATCCCGACCAGCGGAGCCCGAAACACGAACCCCACACGACTTTCCTAGGAGATCATCACCGTGAAGAGCACTGTCGAGCAGCTGAACCCGACCCGGGTCAAGGTCACGGTGGAGGTGCCGTTCGCTGAGCTCGAGCCGGACTTCGCCAAGGCGTACAAGTCGCTCGCCGGCCAGGTCAACATCGCCGGCTTCCGTCCGGGCAAGGCCCCCGCCAAGCTCCTCGAGGCGCGGATCGGTCGCCCGGCGGTCCTGGAGCAGGTCATCAACGACATGATCCCGACCCGCTACGGCCAGGCCGTCGACGAGCACGACCTCAAGGTCCTCGCGCAGCCGGAGATCGAGGTGACCAAGCTCGAGGACGGCGACGTCGTGGAGTTCACCGCCGAGGTGGACGTGCGCCCCGAGATCACCCTCCCGACCTACTCTGAGCTGGCGGTCACCGTCGAGGCCCCCGCCACCGACGAGGCGGCGGTGGAGACCGAGCTCGACAACCTCCGCGCCCGCTTCGGCACCCTCAAGGGCGTCGAGCGCGGTGCCGAGAAGGGCGACTTCCTCTCGGTGGACCTGGCCGCCACCGTCGACGGCGAGCCCGTCGACGAGGCCTCGACCGAGGGCCTGTCCTACGAGCTCGGTTCCGGCACGCTCGTCGAGGGCCTCGACGACGCCGCCGAGGGCCTCAAGGCCGGCGAGTCCAAGGAGTTCACCTCCTCGCTCGTCGCCGGTGATCACGCCGGCAAGGAGGCGGTCATCACCGTGACCGTCCAGTCCGTCAAGGAGCGCGAGCTCCCCGACGCCGACGACGAGTTCGCGCAGATGGCCAGCGAGTTCGACACCCTCGACGAGCTCAAGGCCGACCTCACGGAGAAGGTGGCGCAGCAGGCCAAGGCCGGCCTCGCGGGCGAGATCCGCGACAAGGTCCTGGACGCGCTGATCGAGGCCACCGACGTCCCGACCCCGGAGTCCCTCGTCGAGTCCGAGGCGCACGCGCAGATGCACCAGCTCATCGACCAGTTCGGTGGGGACCCCGCGATCCTCGACCAGGCGCTGGCCGCCGAGGGCACCGACCGCGAGACCTTCGAGGCCGAGACCCGCGAGGGCGCCGCGCGCGCCATCCGCAGCCAGCTGCTGCTGGACGCCGTGGCCGAGGACGCCTCGACCGAGGTCTCGCAGGAGGAGCTCACGCAGCACATCATGTTCCAGGCCCAGCGCTACGGCATGGACCCGAACCAGTTCGTGCAGCAGATCCAGCAGGCCGGCCAGCTCGGGTCGCTGTTCTCCGATGTGCGGCGCTCCAAGGCCCTGGCCGACGTGATCGTCCAGTCGAACGTCACGGACACCGAGGGCAACACGGTCGACACCACCGAGTTCTTCGGCTCGCGTGAGGAGGAGGCCACCGACTCCGCCGAGGGTGCGGAGGCCGCCGAGGCCGAGACCGAGACCACCGACGGCAAGGGCGACGACGCCTGACCGTCACCGCCTGAACCACCCCCGGAGCCGGGGACCACCCGACGGTGGTCCCCGGCTCCGTCGTTCACGTCGACGGCGCCCGCGGCGGCGGCAGCGGACGGCGACGCTGAGAGCGAACACCCGCCCCGTCGGGACGGTTCCGTCGTGGGTGTTGGTTACTGTTTGACGTAACGGATACCCGGCCGCCGGACGGCCGGGCACCGCGGGAGCGGTGAGACGACCAGCGAAGGTAGGTACCCCGTGGCCCAGAACGGTTCAGCGGCACAGCCCGGTTCGACGCAGCCCGCCCTCAGCTCGCCCGGATCCCACGGGCTGACGCTCGGCGACTCGGTGTACGAGCGTCTCCTGCAGGAGCGGATCATCTTCCTGGGGTCCCAGGTGGACGACGACATCTCCAACCGCCTCTGCGCGCAGATCCTGCTGCTCGCGGCGGAGGACCCCACCCGCGACATCGCCATGTACATCAACTCGCCCGGTGGCTCGGTCACGGCCGGGATGGCGATCTACGACACGATGCAGTTCGTTGAGTGCGACGTGGCGACCTACGGCATGGGCCTGGCGGCCTCGATGGGCCAGTTCCTGCTGACCGCCGGGACCAAGGGCAAGCGCTACGCGCTGCCGCACGCCAAGATCATGATGCACCAGCCCTCGGCCGGCGTCGGTGGATCGGCCGCCGACATCGCGATCCAGGCCGAGCAGTACGCCGCCACCAAGCGCGAGATGGCCGAGCTCATCGCCCAGCACACGGGCCAGTCGTTCGAGCAGGTCACCGAGGACTCGGACCGTGACCGGTGGTTCACCGCCGAGGCGGCCAAGGAGTACGGCTTCGTCGACCACGTGATCGCGCGCGCCTCCCAGACCGGCGGAACCTCGCCGTCGTGACCATCGAACCCGTCGCCCACGGGAGCGCTCCCGCAGCCCAGCCCGCCCCGCACACCACCACGGAGTCACCGATGACCTCACTGCCGACCTCGCGCTACATCCTGCCCTCCTTCGTCGAGCACTCGAGCTACGGCGTCAAGGAGTCCAACCCGTACAACAAGCTCTTCGAGGAGCGGATCATCTTCCTGGGCACCCAGGTCGACGACGCCTCGGCGAACGACATCATGGCCCAGCTCCTCGTCCTCGAGGGCCAGGATCCGGACCGCGACATCACCATGTACATCAACTCGCCCGGTGGGTCGTTCACCTCGCTCATGGCGATCTACGACACGATGCAGTACGTGCGTCCCGACATCGTGACGGTGTGCCTGGGGCAGGCGGCCTCGGCGGCCGCGGTCCTGCTCGCCGCGGGCACCAAGGGTAAGCGGGCCGCCCTGCCCAACGCCCGCATCCTCATCCACCAGCCCGCCACCGGCGGGATCCAGGGCCAGGTCTCGGACCTGGAGATCCAGGCCGCGGAGATCGAGCGCATGCGTCGCCTCATGGAGACGACCCTGGCGCTGCACACCGGCCACGAGGCGGACAAGATCCGCAAGGACACCGATCGCGACAAGATCCTCACGGCCGCCGAGGCCAAGGACTACGGGATCATCGACACCGTGTTCGACTACCGCAAGCTGTCGTCGACCAACTGACGTCCGGGCGGCGCGCCGTAGTGGGTAGCGGTGCGCCGTCAGGTCCAATGAACTGATCGCGCGGGGGGTCGGAATTGTCGGCCCTCCCGCGTACCGTCGACTACGGGGTGTGAATCCGGGCCCCTGGAATGCGAGGACGTAGAACTCATGGCACGTGTGGGTGAGAGCGGCGACCTGTTGAAGTGTTCCTTCTGTGGGAAGAGCCAGAAGCAGGTCAAGAAGCTGATCGCCGGTCCGGGGGTCTACATCTGCGACGAGTGCATCGAGCTGTGCAACGAGATCATCGAGTCCGAGGTCGAGGACTCGCAGGACTCGGCACTCGACGAGCTGCCCAAGCCGTCGGAGATCCACGCGTTCCTCGACGAGTACGTGGTGGGACAGGACGCCGCCAAGCGGAACCTGGCGGTGGCCGTCTACAACCACTACAAGCGCATCCGGGTGGGGACCTCCCTCGGTCGCGGTGACGCCGTCGAGCTGGCCAAGTCCAACATCCTCATGCTGGGTCCGACCGGGTGTGGCAAGACCTATCTCGCCCAGACCCTGGCCAAGATGCTCAACGTCCCGTTCGCCATCGCCGACGCCACCGCGCTGACCGAGGCCGGCTACGTCGGCGAGGACGTGGAGAACATCCTCCTCAAGCTCATCCAGGCCGCGGACTACGACACCAAGCGTGCCGAGATGGGCATCATCTACATCGACGAGGTCGACAAGATCGCCCGCAAGGCCGAGAACCCGTCGATCACCCGCGACGTGTCCGGCGAGGGCGTCCAGCAGGCGCTGCTGAAGATCCTCGAGGGCACGCAGGCATCGGTTCCCCCGCAGGGTGGACGCAAGCACCCGCACCAGGAGTTCATCCAGATCGACACGTCCAACGTGCTGTTCATCGTCGCCGGGGCCTTCCAGGGCCTGGAGAAGATCGTCGGTGACCGCGTGGGTCGCAAAGGCATGGGCTTCGGGGCCGAGGTGGCCAGCAAGAGCTCCCTGGACACCACCGAGAACTTCGCCGACGTCATGCCCGAGGATCTGGTGAAGTACGGGTTGATCCCCGAGTTCATCGGGCGCCTGCCGGTCGTGGCGACGGTGACGAGTCTGGACCGCGAGGCGTTGGTCAACATCCTCAGCGAGCCCAAGAACGCGCTCGTCAAGCAGTACGCCAGGCTCTTCGAGATGGACGGCGTCGAGTTGGAGTTCACCACGGACGCCCTCGAGGCCGTGGCCGACCAGGCGATTCTGCGGGGCACAGGCGCCCGCGGCCTGCGCGCCATCATGGAGGAGGTCCTCCTCCCGGTCATGTACGACATCCCCGGACGTGACGACGTGGCCCGCGTGGTGGTCACCGGCGAGACGGTGCGCCACAACGTGCTGCCGACGATCGTCCCGTTCTCCGACTCCGAGCCGCGGGAGAAGTCGGCGTAGGACCCGTCAGCTCGTGGTGCGGCGCTCCAGCAGCGCCGACACCGCGAGTCCCAGGACGATCCCCCAGAACGGCGCGGAGATCCCGAGCAGGGACACGTCGGCCACCGTCACCAGCAGACACACCAGCGGCCCCAACGCGCGGTCGGTGCGGAACGCCGTGACGAACGCCGACTGCAGTGGCGCCAGCATCGCCAGCCCGCCGAGCGCCGCGACGAAGGCCGCCGGCGTCCCGACCATGAGGCCGACGAACGCGGGGGAGAGCACCCCCACGATCAGCGCCAGCCCACCCGTGCCGATCGCGGCCGCGTAGTGCCGGCGGGGCTCCCCGGATGAGACGAGCAGCGCGTTGGTCGGTCCGGTCAGGCACGTGGAGACCCCGCCGATCGCGGAGACCAGCAGAGACCAGATCCCGCACGCCACGGCGCAGGCGTTCACCGGCGGATGATGCCCCTTGGCACGGAGAACCCCGACCCCCTGGCCGTTCTGGACGACGAGCACGGTGACGGCCAGGGGGACCACCAACTCCGTGAGACCGCGGACGGTGAACTCCGGCCCCTGCACCATGGGGACGGCGAGGAGCCCGTCGTCCAGGACTCCCCGCGACAACCCGCCGTCGAGTATCACCGCGATGATCCCCACCAGCATCGCGGAGAGAATCGGCGGGACCACCCGGGCCACCCGCGGAAGGGCCCCGACGGCGAGGAAGGCCACCACCATGGGCAGGGCCACGGTGGCGGAGGTCCACACCGCGTCGACCAGACCGAGGCCGAACCGGAGGAACACCCCGGCCACCATGGCCATGATCAGGGGCATCGGAATCCAGTCCATGACCCTGCGCGCGACCCCGCTGAGGCCGATCAGCAGGATCACCACGCCCGTGATGACGTAGGCGCCGAGTACCTCCGACCACCGAAGATGTCCGAGCGAGTTGCCCACGATCACGGTGCCGGGGATGGTCCAGAAGAACGCCAACGGGGTCCGGTAGATCCAGCTCATGAGAATGGTGAGGACCCCGTTGGCGAAGAACACCCCGAAGATCCACGAGGACAGTTCCTGCGGGGTCAACCCGCCCTGTTCCCCCGCGGCCAGGATCACGGCGACGGGGCCGGTCGCGGAGAAGATCAGCGCGATGAGGGCGTTGGCGCATTCTCTCGGGCCCAGGTCCGCCAGCACCCGCCGCGGCGAGGGTCGGCGGTGGTGGGGGATCTCGATCGGCAGCAGGGCGGCGGTCCGGGACGGGTCTCCCGCCGGGGCGTCGGTGTCCCGGCTCCGACCGTCGGTGGGGGCGCTGTCGGTGGTCACGGGACTCCTGACTCGTCGGGATCGGGCCCGAACGGGTGGCGGGACCTGGCGACGTGGGCCGCCAATTCGGTGCGGCCGTTGATCCCGAGCTTCGAGTAGATGCGGGTGAGGTGGTACTGGATCGTCTTGACGCTGAGGAACAGCTCCTCGGCGGCCTGGGCGTTGGTCCGCCCCGCCGCGACGAGGGTGGCCACGGCCCGTTCCTGCGGGGTGAGGGTGGAGTTGCCGACCGCGCGGGCCACGTCGACACCCCCGGCGCGGCGCTCCCGCTCACAGCGCTCGACGTAGGCATGAGCACCGAGTTGTTCGTAGAGGTCTCGGGCGGTCCCGAGGGCGAGGTGGGCCTCGCGGCGCCGACCGGCCCGACGCAGGGTCTGGCCGAACCCGAAGTGCATCTGTGCGGAGTAGTACGGCATCGCCAGTCCGTCGAGGTACTCCAGGCTCCGGTGGAAGATGCGGGAGCATTCCTCCACGTCCCCGCGGACGGCGGCGATCCGGGAGCGGACGGCGCCGAGCCTGGCCTGCGTGGACCGGTGGCCCAGCTCCACGGCCCGCTGTTCGGGGGGACCGATGAGCGCCTCGGCGTCCTCGAGCCGGCCGGCCAGGACGAGGGAGTGGGCGTAGAGATCGTGCCACGGCCAGAAACCCGGCTGGTCGATGTCGAGCCGGAGGGACAGGGCGTGCAGCGGTTCGGCGGCCCGCCGCACCGAGGTGTAGTCACCGGCGGCGGCGGCGACCTGCATGCGCCCCATGGCGGAGGGGATGATCTGCACCGGGTAGGCGTCCGCGGTGGTGGTGAGGTGCCTCAGGTGTGCGGCCGCCCCCAGGTGGTCGCCGCGCATGGACCTGATGACGGCACCGGACCAGTGGATCACCGGGGCGAGCAGGTCCAGTTCGAGGTCCTCGAGACGTCTGGCGGCGGTGTCGACGACCCGGAGCGCCTCGTCCCAGTCCCCCCGGAGCAGGTGGGTGCGTGTGAGCCACGCCTGAGCCCACAGCGAGATCCGCGCGGAACCGGAGACGTCGGCCGTCGGCACGGCGGAACCCAGGCGGTGGCGGGCCGTCTCGAGATCGTCGTGGGCGAGCGCGATCCATCCGGAGGCCATCTCGAAGCGCTGGGCCACCGCGGGGGCGAGAGAACCGATCCGGTCCTCGTCGGTGACGCCGCCTCCCGGGGCGGCGTCGATCGCCTCGCCCAGGACGGTGATGGCCCGGGCCTCCTCGACCTCCGGTTGGTCGGGATGGGCGCCCCCGATGACGACCCCGGCCCAGTGCCTCAGCTGGTCGGGGCGCCACAGGCACAGTGAGTGCACCACGAACTTCTGGGCGAGTGCGACGGGGTCGGGGGCGGTGACACCGGGAGAACCGGACTGCCCGGCGTCGAGGGCTCGCCGGAGGAGTGCCTCGGCCTCTCCCGCGTGTCCCAGGTGGAGCGCGAGCGAACCGAGGACCGCATCGCGGCGCGGGTCGGGCCGGACCCGGTCGAGCGTGTGGGACAGCGCGGCGGCCTCGCTGATCCGACCCGCGCCGAGGAGGGCGTCGATGCCGTCGATGTGGAGCCCCCGCGCCTCCTCGGGGTCGGCGGTGAGCGCCGCCGCCGTGAGGTAGGCGTGGCCCG
>NZ_JAALDZ010000191.1:0-32861 GCF_014145125.1 Dietzia sp. CQ4
TCCACACCACCCCGGCCCGGCGGGCCCGCACCCGCTCGACGACCGCGTCCGCCACCTGGTCGGGAGTCGACGAGAACGGGGCGGGGTCCATCCCCTCGGTCATCCGGCCGATCACGAACCCCGGGCGGGGGATCACCAGCGTCACGCCCGTGCCGTGGAGCGCGTCGGCCATCCCCGAGGCGAACCCGTCGAGACCGGCCTTGGCGGAGCCGTACACGTAGTTCGCCCGCCTGACCCGTTGGCCGGCGACGGACGAGAACGCCACGAGTACCCCGCGCCCGCGGGACTTCATCCGCTCCGCCAGAACCGTGAGCAGGGCGGCCTGGGCCACGAAGTCGGTGTGCAGGATCCTGGCCGCGGCCGCCGCGTCCCTCTCGGCCACCTCCTGATCGCCGAGGATCCCGAACGCCAGCACGGCGATGGAGATCTCACCGATCCGGGACTCGACGTCCTCCACGACCCGGGCGTGCGAGTCGAGGTCGTCGGCATCGAAGTCCATGATCTCGACGGCCACCGCCCCGGCCGCCGTGAGTGGGGCTGCCAATGCGGAGACGTCCCGACCGGGGCGGGTGGCGAGGACGACCGTGCGTCCGTCCGCGAGACGCCGGGCCACGGCCAGACCGATCTCGCTCCGGCCACCGAATATCACGACGACCTCGCCTGCCGGTGCGCGCCGGGGCGAGGGGGCTGCGGGGGTGGACATGAGGGAATTGTCCCACGCACGTCGTCGCGGTCCGCGTCGGCTCGCTGTGGCAGGCTCGCCGCTATGTCCCGCACACTGGCAGACCTCTCCCCCGACGCCCACGAGTTCCTCGCCGAGTACCACCTGGGCACGCTCACCACCCTCCGCCGCGACGGTTCACCGCACGTGGTGGCGGTGGGTTTCACCATCGACCCCGAGTCGGGGCTGGCCCGCGTGATCACCCGGCGGGGATCGCAGAAGGCGCGCAACGCCGCGCGCGGCGGGCGGGCAGCGGTCTCCCACGTCGACCGCGGTCGCTGGTTGACCTTCGAGGGGCACGCGCGGCTGCTCACCGACGAGGCCTCGGTCCGCGAGGGCGAGCGCCGATACGGGTTGCGCTACCGCGAACCGAAGCCCAATCCCGAGCGCGTCGTGGTGGCGATCGAGGTGGACCGGGTCCTGGGCTCCGCCCAGATGTTCACCGGGACCGGGCTCGGACGCTAGAGCTCCCCTCGGGGGGCGACGGCCGAGGACACGGACCGCGGCGCGAGATCAGAGGACCCGGAGACCCCGGTCACCGGTGTTCAGGTCACGCCGGCCGTCCGCCGTCACCGCGACGATGTCCTCGAGACGGGCACCCCACCCGCCCGCCGTGTAGATCCCGGGCTCGACGGAGAACACCATGCCCTCCGCCAGCACGGTGTCGGCCCCGGGCGCGACGAACGGGGGCTCGTGCAGCCCCAGACCGATCCCGTGTCCGGTGCGGTGGATGAACAACTCCCCGAGCCCCGCGGCCGCGAGGTGTCCGCGGGCCGCGGCGTCGACCTCGCCGATCGCGACGCCAGGGCGCACCGCCTCCCGGGCCAGACGCTGCGCCTCCTGCAGCACCGCGTACGCCTCGGCGATCCCGGGGTCGGGCGCACCCATCGAGTACGTGCGGGTGCAATCCGAGTGGTACCCGCTCTCGAGTGGCCCGCCGATGTCCACCACGACGATGTCCCCCGGTTCGATCACGCGGTCTGAGACCCCGTGGTGCGGGTCGGCGCCGTTGGGCCCCGAGCCGACGATCACGAACTCGGCGTGTGTGAGCCCCTCCTGCACGATCGCGGCGGAGATCAGCTCACCCACCTGCTCCTCGCTACGACCGACCTCGAGGAACTCACCCATCCGCGCGTGGACCGCGTCGATACGGCGGGCGGCCTCGGCGAGCTGGTCGAGCTCGTGCGGCGTCTTGACGGCCCGCACGTGGTCGATCACCTCCGAGGCCAGGATCACCTCACCGTCGACACCCAGCTGGAGTGGGACGAGATGCAGCGCGGGCAGCGCGGTCGAGACGGCGATCCGGCCCCACACCGTGCCCGCGACCAGAGGGACCGCGTCCGTACCGTCCGCCCAGGGATGGATCTCCGCGCCCACCCGGGCGGCGGCCCGGCGGGTGACACCGGTGAGCTCGAGCGCAGGGAGCACGAGGAGGGGCGTTCCGTCCCCGACGGGCACGACGAGGGCCGTGAGCCGCTCGTGGGACTCCATGCGTTCGCCGGTGAGGTAAGCCATGTCCTCGCCCGAGTACACCACCACGTGATCGATCCCGAGCTCGCGCGCGCGATCACGCACCGCCGTCAGTCGCCGGGCGTGGGTGTCCGAGGGGCCGGTGCTCATCCCCCCACCCTAGGTCGTCGGGCGTCGCGGGCGCCCGCCGTCCGCTCCCGGCGGACCACTGTCACCTCGCCCTCTCACGGGGAGGACTATTCTGACGACAGGTCGATACCCGGCCCACACTCGACCCGAGGAGGCGCGGTGTCCCAGGGCCCGCTCATGGTTCTCGACAGTGCCGGCCTGTGGTTCCGCGCGTTCCACTCGGTACCGGAGAAGATCACCGGACCCGACGGCGCACCGGCCAACGCGGTGCGTGGATTCTGCGACATGGTGTCGGTGCTCCTCGAGGAGTACTCGCCGGCCGGACTGGTGGCGGCCCTGGACCGCGAGTGGCGCCCCGACTGGCGTGTGGGGTTGGTTCCGTCGTACAAGGCCCACCGTGTCGGGGACGACGGCGGGGAGGACGCGCCCGCCTCACTCCACCCGCAGGTCGGCGCGATACGGGAGATCCTCACCGCCGCGGGTATCACGCAGGCGTCCGCCGCCGACGCCGAAGCCGACGACGTCCTGGCGGAACTGGCCGCTCGTGATCGCGAGGTGCTGGTGGTGACCGGCGACCGCGACCTGTTCCAGCTGGCGTCGGCGAGCACCACGGTCGTGTACGTGGGGGCGGGGATGAAGAAGCGCCTCGCGTACACCCCCGAGGTCGTCGCGGAGCGCTTCGATCTTCCCCTCGGCGACGACGCGCGCGTGTACGCCGACTACGCGGTGCTCGTCGGTGACGCCTCCGACGGTCTGCCGGGGGTGGCGGGGATCGGCACCAAGACCGCGGCCTCCCTCGTCCGGGAATACGGGAGCCTCGACGGCATCGTGGAGGCCGCCGAGGACGACGGATCTGGTCTCACCGCCCGGCAGCGGAAGGCGGTTCTCGAGGCCGCCGACTATCTGACCGCCGCCCGCGGGGTGGTCCGTCTGCGGGGTCGCGGGTTCGAGCTCGAGTTCGAGGGTGATACCGACGGCCGGCGCGGACACGTGGACCGGGCGCGGTTGGACGCCCTCGGTGAGGCCACGGGACAGGCGCGTGCGATCGGGCGTCTGGAGAAGGCGGCCTCGGTCCTGGACCCGGCCTGAGAGCCGTCGCCGGTCCCCTGCAGGCCCGGGGCCGGTCATCTCCCGCGCCGGAAATCACCAGCGCCAGTCATCGATAAGAGCGTTCCGCACACCCTCTTCTCGCACGATGTGTGCGAAACGCTCTTCGCGATGGAGGGATGGCGCGACTGCGCGGTGGAGGGATGGCGCGACTTCGCGATGGAGGGATGGCGCGACGGGGGTCAGACCGTGTGGTCGAGTACGACCCCGCGACGTAGGGACCCCACGGCCGACCGTGCCGTCCGCGCGAGATCGGGCTCGGCGACCTGCCCGACCTGGGCCAGGACGTCCACGACCAGCCGCGCGGAGCGAACGAAGTCCCCGGCGGTGAGTTCCACGCCCTCCTGCCACGAGGCGGCGAGGATCGACGACAGCGCGCCACCCGACACCCAGTGGTGCAGGACCGGTGCGAGCCCCGCGTCCAGATCCGGGGTCGAGGGCAGCTGGTGAGCCTTCTCGGTCGCGGCGACGTCGGCGGCGACGAGTTCGGTCTCGGCGAGGGCCGCGCGCAGCAGTTCGTCGGAGGGTTCGCGGACCACCACGTCACTGCGGGGGTGGGCCACGACGGTGGCGATCACCGCCGCCAACCCGGCCGGGTCCAGCCCGGCCCACACGCCGCGTCGGAGACACTCGGCCACGAACAGGTCCTGCTCGGTGTGCACACCCGCGAGCAGTCGGCCGGCGTCCGTGGCGCGGATCTCGCCCTCTCGGTCCTCCAGGTAGCCCAGGTGCTCCAGCAGACCGACGATCCTCCGGAAACGGCGGGCCAGGGAGTCGGAGTCGGATTCCACCTCGGCGGTGAGCTCGGCCACGTCCGCCGCTGCCCGGGCCCAGCGTTCGTGGAGACGTGCCAGCGTGTCGACCAGCGGGTCGTCGTGGAGGGGGTGTTGGCGCACGGCGCGGCGCGCCGCGGCGATCCGCGGGTCCTTGCGGACGGGCTTGCCGCCGGCGTTCTTCATCCGACCCCGGGCCTTACCCCGGAGCCCCTCCATCCGATGGACCAGCGCCCGCTTGGCCCGCCCGTCGAGCTTGCGTCGGCCGCGGGGCAGATCGACCCTCCCCACCGGGACGGGGGGTGCCGCGAAGTCCTGCTGGCGCAGCCAGCCGGTCCAGCCGGTGTCGGTCAGGCACAGCAGTGCCGGGTCGGCGGGGATATCGGTGCGGACCTGCAGCACCGTGGCGACCATGCCGAACCGTTTGCGGCCCACGGTGATCACCGAACCCGCGGTCTGTTTGAGCATCGCCGCACGGACGGAGTCCAGCCGGTCCTCCCGGGTCGCCTTCTCGGTGGACTTCTCCAGTCGGCCGAGGTCCGCACGGAGCGACATGTACTCGTCGAGCTGCCGGTCTCCGCCGGCGCCCTCGAGATCGGCCCGGATTCGGTCCCTCTCATCGGTCCTGCGTTGCACCGCCCGGGACCGGGACACCAGCGTGCGGTCGGTCTGGAACTGCGCGAACGACCTGCCGATCAGCGAGGTGGCCTCCGCCACGCCGAGTTGCTCCACGAGGTTGACGGCCATGGAGTAGTCAGGTGTGAACGCACTGCGCAGTGGGAATCGCGGGGTGTCGACCAGTGCGGACAGTGCGTCCAGGTCGAGGTCCGGCTGGTCCAGCACCACCGCGGTGCCCTTGGTGTCGATCCCCCGCCTCCCGGCGCGCCCGGTGATCTGCGAGTACTCCGCGGAGGTGAGCATGGCGTGGGTGTCGCCGTTGAACTTGGTGGTCTTCTCCAGGACGACCGCGCGGGCCGGCATGTGGATTCCCAGGGCGAGGGTCTCGGTGGCGAACACAACCTTGATCAGACCCGCCGAGAACAACTCCTCCACGATGGTCCGGAACAGCGGCAGCATCCCCGCGTGGTGGGCCGCGATGCCGCTGACCAGCCCGGCCCGGAAGGCGGTGAAGTCGAGCGCGTCCAGGTCGTGTCGGGGCACCTGTGCGCATGCGGCGTCGACGTGCGAGGCGATCCGCCGGGACTCCTCCCCGGTGGTCAGCCGCAACCGGGCCCGCCGCATCTGCGAGACCGCCCCGTCGCAGCCCGCCCGGGAGAACACGAAGTAGATCGCGGGCAGCAGATGGTCGTCGTCGAGCTTCTCGATGACGTCCTGGCGCCGCGCCCATTGCGCTCGGGGCCGGGCCGCGACCCGCTCGTCGTGATATCCGCCTCGGGTGCGCCGCCGTTGGTCGGCCGCCGCGCGGACCGGGATCAGATCCCCGTCCGTGTAGAGCATGTGTGCGAGCGGAACGGGCCTCAGCTCGGAGAGCACCACGGCGGTGTCCCCCCGGATCTCGCTGATCCAGTCCCCCAGCTCGTCGGTGTTGCTCAGCGTCGCCGACAGGCCCACCAGTCGAACCGCCGGATCGAGGGTGAGGATGATCTCCTCCCACACCACCCCTCGCGACCGATCACCCAGGTAGTGGATCTCGTCCATGACCACACAGTCCAGGTCGTGCAGGGCGGAGGAGCCTGAATAGATCATGTTCCGGAGAACCTCGGTGGTCATCACCACCACCGGGGCGTCGGCGTCGATCGAGTGGTCCCCGGTGAGCAGCCCCACGTTCTCGGGCCCGAACCGATGACGGAACTGCCGGAACTTCTGATTGCTCAGCGCTTTGACGGGCGTGGTGTAGAAGCACCTGCCGCCGCCGGACAATGCCCGGTGGGCCGCGTACTCCCCGATGAGCGTCTTGCCCGAGCCGGTGGGCGCCGAGACGAGCAGATTGCGGCCGGCGTCGAGCGCGGTGAACGCCTCCAGCTGGAACGGGTCCGGGTTGAAGCCCTCCGTCTGCAGGAACGATTCGAGCAGCGTGCCCGAATCGTGGGGCTCAGAGCGTGTCGTCATACATCGCCCCACCCGACGGCGCCTGGAGGGGCCGGGCACCACCGAGTGGCTCGGGTGCGGACAGCGGGCCGGTGGACCGGACCGCACCGGAGCCGTCGAGGCGCTCGGACGGGCCCAGCGGCGACGCGGACTCGTCGTCGACCTCGAGCCACTCCTCGCGGTTCCTGCTCTTGCGCTTGTCGTGGATGCGGGCGAACTGGATGGACATCTCCACCAGGATGCACACCGCCCCGGCGAGGGCCAGCATCGAGAACGGGTCCTGCCCGGGCGAGGCCACGGCGGCGAAGACGAAGATCCCCATGATGATCCCGCGGCGGGACCTGGCGAGCACCTCGTACCGGAGCACACCGGCGACGTTGAGCATCGCGATGAGCAACGGGATCTCGAAGCTCACCCCGAAGATCAGGATCAGCTGGATGAGGAAGGTGAAGTACTGCGTACCGGAGAGGGCGGTGGTCTGGACGTTGTCGCCGATCGAGAGCAGGAACTCGAGGGCGAAGACGATGACGATGTAGGCCAGGACGGCGCCGCCGATGAACAGGACGGCGGCGAGGAACGTGAAGGCGATCCCGTAGCGCTTCTCGTTCTTGTGCAGGCCGGGAGTGATGAAGGCCCACAGCTGGTAGAGCCAGACCGGGCTGGCCAGCACGATGCCGGCGGTCGCGGCCACCTTCAGACGCAGCATGAACTGCTCGAAGGGGCCGGTGGCGAGGAGGCGGCACTGGTCCCCCGAGTCGCCGAGCTGGAGGCGGGCACCGGGTGGGATGTCGCAGTACGGTCCGGTGAGGATCTCACCCAGCGAGGGGACTCCGAAGAATCCGCTGCCGTACCACCAGAAGCCGAAGCCCAGCGTCACCACGATCGCCGCGAGGGCGATGAGCAGCCTCGTGCGCAGCTCGTAGATGTGCTCGATGAGCGGCATCGTGCCGTCGGGGTTCCGTGGCCGGCGCCTGCGCTTGGACAGCAGCCGACCGGCGCCGCCCCTGGGGGTGGCGCCGGTCTTCTCCGGTCCGCTCTGCGTCATCGGTGAGGTGGCCTGCTACCGCTGGGGGCCGGTGCCGCCGTCGTACGGCGCGGTGGGATCGAAGGGCTGCTGGGGGTGGCCGGGCTGCTGCGGCTGCTGACCCTGCGGCTGCTGGTACGGCTGCTGACCCTGCGGCTGCTGGTACGGCTGACCCGGCTGCTGACCCTGCGGCTGCTGGTACGGCTGCTGCGGGGCCGGCGGGTAGCCCTGTGCCTGGGGCTGCCCCTGCTGCGGATGCGCCTGCGGCTGGACGTACTGCGCCGCGGTCGGCTGACCGGCCTGCGTGAGCGCCTCCGGCTCGGCCGGCTTGTCGTCGTTCTGCATCTCCTTGATCTCCGACTTGAAGATCCGCATCGACCGGCCGAGACCGCGCGCGGCGTCGGGGAGCTTCTTGGAGCCGAAGAGAAGCAGCACCACCGCGAGGACGATGAGCCAGTGCCAGATGCTCAACGCACCCATGTCAACCTCCGTTTGTGTGACAACACGCCCATGCTAACGCACCCCGGCCGACAGGCGTTGCCGCGGTCCTCGTCTGCGAACGCGGTGACCAGCGGGTTCACCACGATTTCACGTTGACGATATCGAGTCGTCGTCTGCCTGATAGAGCGCGAGCCCCGCGGTCGCGCGGGCGGCGATCTCCGCGGCCAGTGCGGGGTCCGACGGCGTCACCACGTCGGCGTGCCCGAGCAGGAATCTCACCAGCCACGCCCGGTCGTGATAGGCGATCGAGACGTCCAGATCTCCGTCCGGGCGCCGGACGACGTCGTGGAAGCCGAACTCGTCGAGGAACCACGCCGCCGCCGAGGGGACGACGGCCCGCTCCATCAGGACGCCCGCCTCGCCGTCGTCCTGGGGTTCCGGTCCGAGCGCGCGGCGCGGTCCGACCTCCTCCACCCCGCTCATCCGGTCGGTGCGGAACGTCCTCCACTGACCCGTCCCGCGGTCGACGCCGTGGACGTAGGAGTGGCCGTCGGAGACCGAGAGGCGAGCGGGATCGACCACCCGGGTGGTGGAGGTGTCGGAGCTGGCCGAGTGGTAGACGAATCGCAGCGCGTGTCCGTCGTGGACCGCGGTGCGCACCACATCGGCATCCGGGGTGGTGGTCTCCGGACGGGCGGCGTCGACCCCGCGTCCCCCGGCGCCCGATTCGACACCCGCCGCGGTCCGGAGGGTCCGAAGCAGATCGCGCAGGGCGGTCTGGTCGACCACCTCGGGATGATCCAGGAAGATCGCGAGCCCGGTCTCCAGGGTGACGGCCTCGGCGGCGGTGAGGCGGACGGGCCGGTCGATCCCGGCGGTGAACGTCACCTCGACCAGCTCGGCGTCGTCGAGGTCCTCGGAAGAGAACGCCAGGTCGATGAGGTCGCCCGGGCCGTACCCGGGGAGCCCGCAGGACCACAGCTGCCACAGGGCGTCCCGGAGCTGCTTGTCCGACATGCCGAGGTCCCGCGCGGCGTCGGCCACTGGCACGGCTCCCCGGGAGTGGAAGTACGGGACCACGCTGAGCAGGGTCGCCAACGGGACGGCACGGGGGGTCATCGGACGGCCTCCTGCGCCGCGGTGAGAATGGTCACGACCCGGACGCGCAGCTCGGCGGGTCTCAGGGCGACGGCGTCGGCGCCCTGGGAGGCGACCATCGACGACAGCTCGCCGAGGGGGGCACTCACCTCCAGGTCGATGCCGGCACGACCGAACCGGGTCGCGGGCCCGGAACCGCGGGCCATCGCCCGGAGTTCGGCGGCGTGGCCGTCCGCCGCCCACACCGTGGCCTCCACGACCGGGTTCAGGCGGGAGATGGCGTCGTCGAGCAGTGCGAGCACCTCGGTCGTCGGCGGGACCGGGACCGTCCGGCGGGCCTGGCCCACCCGCACGTCCGAGACGCGCACCAGGCGGAACGTGCGGGGCTCGCCGCGGTCGAGGTCGTGCCCGACCACGTACCAGTTGCCGTGCCGGGAACCGGTCCACCACGGCTCGATCCTCCGGGCGCTCGGCTCGGTCGCCCCGGCAGGGGTGTGTGCGAACGTGAGGAGTCGGCTCTCCGCGACCGCCTCCGCGACGACCGCGGCGGCGGCGAGTTCGGCCGGGTCCTCCACCGACACGGTCGCGCCGGCGTCGTGGACGGGGTCGATACCCGCGGCGGTGAGCTTGGCCAGCGCGCCGTCCGCCCGTGCGGCCCGCTCCCCCTCGCGCCAGACCTCCGAGGCCACGGCCAACACGCCGGCCTGTTCGGGGGTGAGGGTGATCTCCGGGAGCTCGTAACCCCGGGCGGGGATCCGGTACCCGGCCGGGGACCCCGGTGCGAGTGAGGCTCCCTGTTCGAGGGGGACGCCGACGTCGCGGAGTTCCCGCTTGTCCCGTTCGAACATCCTCAGGTAGGCGGCCTCGTTCTCGCAGTCGTCGTATCCCTGGACCATCCTGCGGATCTCGCCCGCGGACAGGTAGGCGCTGGTCGACCGCAGGCAGATGACGAGGTTGACCAGTCGTTGCGACTTGGAGGTGGACACGGGCAGGACGCTATCGCCCGAGCGCGGCGATGAGGTCGTCGACACGCGGGTCCTCCGCTGCGAACGGGTCGGTGAGAGCGACCGTGGGCAGGGTGCCGTCGGCGACCTTCAGATGCACCCAGTCCACCGTGTAGTCGCGTCCGGCCCCGGCGGCCGCGGAGATGAATCGACCTCGCAGTGCCGCGCGGGTGGTCTCCGGCGCGGAGTGCCGGGCCCTGTCGATCTCGGGGTCGTCCACGACCCGTGAGACCAGGCCGCGGCGCTCGAGCACCGAGTGCAACCCACGTCCCGGTCGGATGTCGTGGTAGGTCAGGTCGATCTGGGCGAGCCTGGGGTGATCGAGGTCGGCCCCGGTCCGGTCCTGTACCTGTCGGATCAGCCGGAGCTTCGCGGCCCAGTCGATGTCCGCGGCGATCGCGTCGTGGTCACCGGACTCGACCGCGTCGAGGACCCGTTCCCACAGGGCCACGCATCGCTCCACGACCGGGCGGTCGTCGCGCTCCCACCCGCCGCGAGCGAGGTGGCGGTGGACGGCGGCCAGGAACTCCCGCTGGATCTCCAGGGCGGTCATCGTGGTGCCGTCGGTGAGCCCGACCGGCCGGGTTCCGGTGAGGTCGCGGCTGATCTCCCTGATCGCGCGGACCGGGTGGGCGATCGCCATCGGACGCAGCTCGACGCCGGCCTCGAGCATCTCCAGCACGAGCCGGGTGCTGGCGATCTTGAGCAGTGTCGTGGTCTCGATCATGTTGGAGTCGCCCACGATCACGTGCATCCGCCTGAACCGGGTCGAGTCCGCGTGCGGCTCGTCACGGGTGTTGATGAGCGGCCGCGAACGCGTGGTGGCCGACGAGACGCCGTCCCACATGTGTTCGGCGCGCTGGGAGAAGCAGAATGTCGGACCCTCGTCCTCCGCGACGCCCACCCCGGCCGGGGTCCCGGGCAGGATCTTGCCCGCGCCGCAGATCAGTTGGCGGCTCACCAGGAACGGCAGCAGGGTGGTGGCCATGCTCCTGACCTGGGTCGAGCGGTCCAGAAGGTAGTTCTCGTGGGACCCGTAGGAGTTCCCGACCGTATCGGTGTTGTTCTTGAACAGGTAGACCTTGGCATCGATCCCCTCGGTCGCGAGCGACTGCTCGGCACGGACGGCGAGATCGTCGATGATCCGCTCCCCCGCCCTGTCGTGGGCCACGATCTGTTCCAGGCCGTCGCACTCCGCGGTCGCGTACTCGGGATGGGAGCCGACGTCCAGGTAGAGGCGGGACCCGTTCTCGAGGAACACGTTCGAGCTGCGCCACCGCTCGACGACGGGCCGGAAGAAGTACCGGGCGATCTCGTCGGGCCCGAGCGATCGCGAGCCCTCGCCACCGACGCTGGTGATCCCGAACTCCGTCTCGATCCCGACGATGCGACGGATCATGGCTGTCTACTGCCCGCCCTTCTGGACGTAGGACTTCACGAACTCCTCGGCGTTGGTCTCGAGGATGTCGTCGATCTCGTCGAGGAGGGAATCGGCGGACGAGGTCTGGGCGGTCCTGGCGACCTGCCCGGCCTCGTCGTCCGACTCGCCTGCGCCGCCGGCGCTCTTCTGGATCTGGGACATGGTGTGGGCTGCTCCTGTGTCGGTGTGGGCGGGGTGGACGGGGTGCTCAGTGGACAGGCGGGCCGTCGGGGCTGAGGAAGTCCGGGTGGGCGTCGCAGTGGGCCCGGGTCCCCGTGTACGGGTCGGCCAGGTCGACGTGACGGTGGTCGCCGCGGGAATCGACGACGACGACGTGATCCCATCCCGCGGCGTGGATGCGGTCGCCGAGCTCGGCCAGGAAGCGACCCCTGGCCCAGGCCCGCGTGGACTCGGGAGGGGTCGTGATCGCGGCCTCCACCTGTGCCTCGGTGACCAGTCTGCGCATGGCCCCCTTGCTCACGAGACGGTTGTAGAGTCCGCGGTCGGGGTCGATGTCGTGGTACTGGACGTCGATGAGGGCGAGTCGCGCGTGGTCCCATCCCAGCGAGTCCCGTGTCCGGAACCCCTCCAGGAGCCGGAGTTTGGCCGGCCAGTCGAGCCGGTCGGCGCATGACATCGGGTTCTGCTCGAGCGCGTCGAGGATCTCCCGCCACTCGGCCAGGACCTCGACGGCCCATCCGGGACGGCCCGTGCCGTCCCCGACGAGCGCGGAGACGCGGCCGAGGATCTCCCGCTGGAGGGCGATCCCCGTGAACTCCCGTCCGTCGGGCAGGGCGACGGTGGCGGTGAGGGTCGGGTCGTGGCTGATGATGTGCACCGCCTCGACCGGGTCGACCGGGACCAGGTCGGAGAAGTCGACTCCGGCCTCGATCGCGTCGAGCACGAGGCAGGTGGTGCCGATCTTGAGGTACGTGGCCAGCTCGGACATGGTCGCGTCGCCGATGATGACGTGGAGACGCCGCCATGTCTCATCCGGGGCGTGCGGCTCGTCGCGGGTGTTGATGATCCCGCGGCGCAGTGTGGTCTCGAGTCCGGTGAGGACCTCGATGTAGTCGGCACGCTGGGAGAGCTGGAAACCCGCCTCCTCGCCGGACTGGCCGAGGCCGACGCGACCGGCCCCGCAGTACACCTGGCGGGAGAGCAGATGCGGCGCCAGGCTCATCGTCAGGGCGTCGAAGTCGACGTCGCGACGCACGAGGTAGTTCTCGTGGGCGCCGTAGGACGCGCCCTTGCCGTCGACGTTGTTCTTGTAGAGCTTGAGCTCGGCGTTGCCCTCGACGGCGGACGACTCGCGGCCGGCCCGGTGCATGATCCGTTCCCCCGCCTTGTCCCAGATCACGGCGTCGATCGGCGAGTCCACCTCGGGCGACGAGTACTCGGGGTGCGCGTGGTCGACGTAGAAGCGTGCGCCGTTGGTCAGTACCCGGTTGGTCACCCCGAACTCGCTGGGGTCGTAGGCGCGGGCGGAGCCGAGATCGAACCCCCGGGCGTCGCGGAGGGGTGATTCGGACCCGTAGTCCCAGCGGGTCCCGTCGGTCGCCCCGGAACCCTCGCCCGGGTCGGTGTAGGCCTTGACCACCTGGGTCGAGGTGACCACCGAACTGAGCAGCGGCTGGCCCACCGCGACTATCCCGAACTCGATCTCGGTCCCGATCACCCGGCCACGCATGCTCTCGCCGGACGTGGTCCGGACGGGCGGGGTCAACGGTCGTCCTCCCGGCTCGGGACGGTGACCTCGACCACGCGTTCACCGCGGACGCCCGTCAGACGCGCCCACTCCTGCGGGTTGGAGGTGTTGGGCAGGTCGGTGTTCTCCGCGAACTCCGCGTCGACGGCGTCGAGGAAGTCGTCGGTCGTCAGACCCTGCCCGGTGCCGTGCACGATGTCCTTGATCGCGAGCTTCTTGGCCCGGTCCACGATGTTGCGCAGCATCGCCCCGGAGGTCAGGTCCGCGAGGTACAGGGACGACCGGCGGCCCGATGCGTAGACCAGATGGACGTAGGTCGTGGACTCGTCCCTGGTGTAGAGCCGGTCGACGATGCGCGAGATGAGACCCCGGACGTGCTCGGCGCCATCGGTCGAACCGACCTCGTCCGGGTCGAAACGAAGGTCGGGGGTGATGTACTTGGCCAGGATGTCGGCCGCGGCGTCGGCGTCCGGCCGGTCGATGCGGATCTTGAGATCGAGACGCCCCGGTCGCAGGATCGCCGGGTCGATCATGTCCTCCCGGTTGGAGGCACCGATGACGATGACGTTGCGCAGGTCCTCCACGCCGTCGATCTCGGCGAGGAGCTGCGGGACGATCGTGGTCTCCATGTCCGAGGAGATGCCCGACCCGCGGGTGCGGAAGATCGAGTCCATCTCGTCGAAGAAGACGATCACCGGGTTGCCCTCGGTCGCCTTCTCCCGCGCCCGCTCGAAGATCGACCGGATGTGTCGCTCGGTCTCTCCCACGTACTTGTTGAGCAGTTCCGGGCCCTTGATGGAGAGGAAGTACGAGTTGGGGTACCGGCCGTCGGTGACGTCCTGTCCGCGCGACTTCGCGGAGGCCAGCGCCAGCGAGTGCGCGACCGCCTTGGCGATCAGGGTCTTTCCGCACCCGGGAGGGCCGTAGAGGAGGACGCCCTTGGGCGGGGAGAGATGGAACTCGCGGTACAGGTCGTGATGGATGAAGGGCAGTTCGATGGCGTCACGGATCTGCTCGATCTGGGGGCCGAGACCGCCGATGTCGGAGTACTCGACCATCGGGATCTCCTCGAGCAGGAGCTCGTCGACCTCGGCCTTGGGCACGACCTCGAACGCCACGCCGGCCTTGGGGTCCACCAGGACCGCGTCGCCCGGGCGCACCGGAGCCGGGTGATCGGCGGTCCGCCCGCCGCGCAGGCCGGTCGCCAGATGCACGACGTGCTCCTCGTCGTTGCCCATCACCACGCGGGCCCGCACGCCGTCGGCCAGGACGTCCCGGAAGACGGCGGTCACGCCCGTGACCGGGAGTCCGGTGCAGGCCTCGATGACGGTCATGGCCTCGTTGAGCCGGACGGTGGCCCCCGCCGAGAGGACGGAGGCGTCGACCCCGGGCGCGAGAGTGAGCCGCATCCGCCGACCGGCGGCCATGACCTCGGCGGTCTCGGCGTCCGTCGGTTCCTGCAGCACGATCCCGTAGGTGCTGGGCGGTGTGCCGAGGCGCTCGACCTCGCCCTTGAGGGCCTCCAGCTGATCACGGGAGTCCTTGAGGAGCTCGGCGAGCCTGACGTTGCGGGCGCCGAGGGCGTCGATCTTGACCGACTTCTCGCGGTCCGTGCGGGCCCCCTCGTCGACCGCCCTGCGCAGCCGCGCGAGCTCGACCCGGTCCAGCGTCACGCTGTCGCCGCCCCGCTCGTCCGGGGAACGTCCCTCGGTCACCTCGATCACCTGCCCTCCGACTCTCGGACGACACCCTCGTCGTCGTCGCCTCCACCCTATCGCCGGGGTGAGTGGCCGCGTGAGGGGCGGGTGAGTGCGACTCCTCGGGCCGAACTCAGTGCTTGCCGGCCCGGCGCCTGGGCTTGAGCGTGGTCACGCCCTCCGCGAGTCGACGGGCGGTGACCAGGAACGCGGTGTGGCCCTGGATGCGGTGCTCGGGGCGGACGGCCAGGCCCACCACGTGCCACCCGCGGTTGATCGACTCCCACGCCCGGGGTTCGGTCCAGCACTCCTGGCGCCGGAGCGCCTCCACGACGTCCGACATCTGGGTGGTGGTGGCCACGTACACCACCAGGACCCCCCCGGGCACCAGCACGTCGCTCACCGTGGGCAGGCACTCCCAGGGCGCGAGCATGTCCAGCACCACCCGGTCGACCTGTCCGCCCAGGGCCTCGACCGACGTCTCCGCCAGGTCGGCGACCCGCAGGTCCCAGTTCTCGGGGTGTTCGCCGTAGAAGGTCCGGACGTTGCGCTCGGCGTGCTCGGCGTGGTCCTCGCGGATCTCGTACGACAACACCCGTCCCCCGGGGCCCACCGCACGCAGCAGCGAACAGGTCAGGGCGCCGGAACCCGCGCCCGCCTCGAGCACCCGTGCGCCGGGGAACACGTCGCCCTCGTGGACGATCTGTGCGGCGTCCTTGGGGTAGATGACCTGGGCGCCGCGCGGCATCGACAGGACGTAGTCGGTGAGCAGCGGACGTAGCGCCAGGTAGTCGGCATCCCCGGACGACCTGACGATCGACCCCTCCGGGGTACCGATCAGGTCGTCGTGGCGGACGGCGCCGTGGTGGGTGAAGAACTCGGCTCCCTCGACCAGGACGACGGTGTACTTGCGTCCCTTGGTGTCGGTGAGCTGGACGCGGTCGCCGATGACGAACGGGCCGGATCGCTGCACAGTGGACCTCCAGGGGACGGCGGCCGATTGTCCGACCGGTTGTCTACCCTGCCAGGTGTGACGGATCCCCTGGAAATCGGCGGCAGTGGTACCCCGGCCTCCCCGGCCGATCCGGAGGGCGTGCCCCCGCCGGAGCGCAGGCCCCTGGCGTTGTCGGCGTCGCGGGCGGCGGACTTCCGGCAGTGCCCGCTGCTCTACCGGCTCAAGGCGATCGACAGGATCCCGGAACCGAAGACCCGCGCCCAGGTCCTGGGTACCGTCGTCCACTCGGTGCTCGAGGACCTGTACGCACTGGAGCAGTCGGAGCGCGCCCCGGAGCGCGCCGCGGAGCTGGTCCCCGCCGCGGTGGAGCACTTCTACGCGGTCGGCGGCGGCGCCGAGGTGGTGCCGCTCCCCGACCGGGCGGAGTTCCAGACGGAGGTCGCCGCGTTGGTGTCCGCGCTCTACGGTGTCGAGGATCCCCGGCGCTTCTCCCCCGCCGCGTGTGAGCAGTACCTCGTCACCTCGACCGCGTCCGGTACCCCGCTCCACGGGTACCTGGACCGGGTCGACGTGGCGCCGACCGGTGAGGTCAGGGTGGTCGACTACAAGACGGGTAAGCCACCACATCCGCGTTACCAGACTCAGGCGATGTTCCAGATGCGGTTCTACGCCCTGATGTACCAGCAGATCCACGGGGTGATGCCGGCACAACTCAAGCTGATCTATCTCAGGAACGGCAGCTGGCTGACCCTCTCCCCCGATCTCGCCACGCTCGTGGAGACCGAGACCGAGCTCGACTCACTGTGGGCGGAGATAGAGCGGGCGGGTGAGACCGGGATCTTCCCCCCGCGCACCTCCCGGCTGTGCGACTGGTGCAACCACCAGGCGTTGTGCCCGGCGTTCGGGGGTACCCCGCCGGAGTACCCGGGATGGCCGGGGCGTCGCGTGATACCTCTCGATCCGGGGACGCCCGATGCGGGACACGCCGGACCGAGGAGCACATGATGACGCAGGCCTACTTCGAGCCGCTGGGCACGGATGACGGCTGGGAAGTGTTCCGGGCGACCCCGCACACGGTGAGCGCCTGGGGCCCGGATCTGCAGCACGGGTCTCCGCCCTCGGCCGTCCTCACCCGCGCCATGGATCGCCTCGAGCGGACGGAGACGACGAGGATCGCCCGCGTCACGGTGGACCTGCTGGGCCCGGTGCCGCTGGGCGAGGTCCGCACCCGTGCCCGCGTCGTCCGTCCCGGTCGCCGGATCCAGCTGCTGGAGGCGGAACTGGAAGCGGGGGGCCGGATCGTCGCCCGGGCGAGTGCCTGGCGGATGGCCGTCGGCGACACCGCCGAGGTCGAGCAGTCGGCCGACCGTCCGCGCGAGCTCCCGGAGGTGGATCGCGACAGCGGCTTCTTCGACCGGTGGACCAGTGGCTACATCGACTCGCTGGAGATCCGCGGTGCGGGCGACGGGGTCGTCTGGGCCCGTCCCACCCTCCCCCTGGTCTCCGGGGAGGAGATGACTCCGGCGGAACGGGTCATGTCGGTGGCCGACATCGCGAACGGCGTCGGGGCCGTTCTCGAACCCGACGAATGGCGGTTCCTCAACACCGATCTGGTCACCCACCTGCACCGGCGGCCCGTCGGCGAGTGGATCGGGGTCACCGCGGACGCGTCGATCGGCCCCGACGGCGTCGGGGCCACGTCCGGGACCCTGTATGACGAGGTGGGAGCCATCGGCCACACGCTGCAGGCTCTGCTCGTCGAGCGGGCCTGAACCGACAGGGTGTGGAGGCGTACCGCACGCCTCCACACCCCCCTTGACAGCGGGGCGTCACCCCATGCGGCAGGACCGGATGTCCGTGGCGATGACCGCCTTGGCGCCGGCCGCGACGAGCTCGTCCATGATCGAGTTGACCTTCTTGCGGGGCACCATCGACCGGACCGCCACCCAGGCAGGATCGGCCATCGGGGAGACGGTGGGTGACTCGATGCCAGGGGTGATCGCCGAGACCGACTCCAGGAGCTCCTTGGGGCAGTCGTAGTCCAGCATCATGTACTGCTGGGCGAACACGACGCCCTGAAGCCGGGCCCGCATCTGTGCCATCGCCGGGGTCGTCTCGTCGCCGGCACGGGAGATCAGCACACCCATCGAGTCGCACAGGACGTCGCCGAACGCCTCCAGGCCGTGCACCTTGAGCGTCCGACCCGAACCCACCACGTCGGCGATGCAGTCCGCCACCCCGAGCTGGATGGAGATCTCCACCGCGCCGTCCAGCCGGATGACCTCCGCTTCGATCCCCCGCTGTTCGAGATCGCGGCGGACGATGTTGGGGTACGACGTCGCGATGCGGGCCCCAGCCAGACGGTCCGTGGTCCACCCGCTGCCGGACGGGCCGGCGTAGCGGAAGGTGGAGTGTCCGAAGCCCAGGTCGAGCAGCTCGTCGACCTCCGCCATCGAGTCCATGCTCAGGTCCCTGCCGGTGATCCCCAGCTCGAGGCGACCCGAGCCCACGTAGACGGCGATGTCCTTGGGCCGCAGGAAGAAGAACTCGACGTCGTTCTCACGGTCGATCAGTGTGAGGTCCTTGCTGCCCTCGGTCCGCCGGCGGTACCCCGCCTCGGACAGCATCTCGGAGGCGGACTCGGACAGGGCGCCCTTGTTGGGCACTGCGACACGCAGCATGATGGCGGCTCCAGGATTCGGTGCGGGAGGGGTGGTCGGGGTGGCGGTCAGAGATGCCGGTAGACGTCCTCGAGACCGAGGCCGCGCTTGAGCATCATGACCTGGGTCCAGTAGAGGAGCTGCGAGATCTCCTCGGCCAGCTCCTCGTCCGACTGGTACTCGGCGGCGATCCACACCTCGCCCGCCTCTTCGTTGACCTTCTTGCCGAGATGGTGCACGCCCTTGTCGAAGGCGGCGACGGTGCCGGAGCCCTCGGGTCGCGCGGCGATGCGCTCGGACAGCTCGGCGAACAGGGAGTCGAAGGTCTTCACGCGCCCGATTGTCCCACAGCCGACGCCACGGGCGCGCCCGAGGTGAGGGCCACGAGACCGGACGCGCTCACGCCCGTGAGACTCGGGTGGGTGTGCGCCCCGACCACGTCCGGCTGACCATCGGTCGACGGAACGTACAGGACCCGGCACCCCGCGGCGACCGCCGCGGTGGCCCCGGTGACCGAGTCCTCGACCGCCACGGCGGTGGACGCCTCGACCCCGAGGCGCGAGCAGGCCAGTAGATAGGGGTCGGGTGCGGGCTTGGGGTCGGCCACCATGCATCCCGTGACCACCACATCGAATCGCGAACGATCGATGAACTCCAGTGGCACCGCCGCGACGTCCGCGGTCGTGTTGGTCACCAGGGCGACCGGGGCGTTGGCCGAGGCGAGGTCCTCCAACAACTCCTCGGCCCCCGGCCGCCACCGCATATCGGATCGCATCAGCTCGGTGACCCGCGAGTTGAGCCGGTGGGCCAGGTGATCGAACTCGGCGCCCTCGATGGTCCGCCCGGTGTACTCGCCCAGGATCGCGAAGAACCCGGGGAGCGAGTTGCCCAGGGTCCGCTCGCGGGTCGCCTCGTCGAGGGGCCGGCCCAGGTACTCGGCGAGCTCGTAGACGGCGATGTCCCACAGCCGCTCGGTGTCGACGAGGGTGCCGTCCATGTCGAGACACACGGCGGCGGGGACACGGTCATACGAAATGCTGGTCACGGGCTACTGTCTACCGGACGACGGGCCACCGGGGGTACCGTGACCTGCCCCGTCGGCTCCCCCGTCGACCACCGTTCAGTGGCAGGTCCCCGCGGCGACGAGGAATCGCTCCGTGTGGGTGGCGGAGGCGAACGGTACGACCGACCCGGGGGCGAAGGTGGGTAGGGCGGACTTGCTGGTGGTGATGGTGACCGCCAGGCGCCCGTGCCCGGTGACGACCCCGCCGATGCCAACTTCGGGTCCGGTGGACTGGACCGTGTGCACGCCCCTCGCGTCGGTATCGATGTTGTGCCACTCCACGGTGGCGGAGTTGAACGGGAACAGTGTGGCCGAGAAGTCGAACGAGCCGACGGGCTGGTCGAGGTCCCTGGCGTTCGCGCTCAGCGCCTGGTGGAACCGCTCGTCGCCGCCCAGCGTGCAGGTGGTGAAGGCACCGAAGCGAATGGTGTGCTCACCGCCCAGCGGGTACGGCATGCGGACGTCCCAGGCCGGCGAGTGGTGCCACACCTGGGCTGAGGCCGCGGGTGCAAGAGCCACTGCTGCTCCTCCGGCGAGCAGTGCCGCAGCACAGGTCAGGGCGGCTGATCGACGGATCATGGTCATCACTCGCTCCCGTCCCCCGCCACTCTCGGTGCACTGTCGACGTGGTGGTCCTTCTCCGTTCATCGACCGTGCATCACCGGGCGTTAGCAGTGCGGTGTCCCCGTCCGCGGGACCGATGGGTCACGGCCGATGTCCATCGGCTCGGTATCACCCCTGCAGGGCAGCCTCCACGAGCCAGGGGAGGCTGCCCCGGGTGCCCGGATCACACGTTGAAGTACTTGGCCTCCGGGTGGTAGAGCACGAACGCATCCGTGGACTGCTCGGGATGCAGCTGCAGTTCCTCCGAGAGTTCGACGCCGATCCGCTCCGGCTCCAGCAGGTCCACCACGACCTTGCGGGACTCCAGGTCGGGACACGCGCCGTAGCCGAAGCTGTAGCGGGCTCCCCGGTACTTGAGGTCGAAGTAGTCGTGGATGGTGTCGGGGTCCTCGTCCGAGACCGCGCCCTCGGGCAGGCGCAGTTCGTCGCGCACCCGCCGGTGCCAGAACTCGGCCAGCGCCTCGGTGAGCTGGACCGACAGGCCGTGGACCTCGAGGTAGTCGCGGTAGTTGTCCGCCGCGAACAGCTCGTTGGCGAAGTCCGCGATCGGGGTCCCCATGGTGACGAGCTGGAAGGGCAGGACGTCGACGGTTCCCTCGGCCTCGCAACGCTCCTTGGAGGCCACGAAATCCGGGATGCTCAGGAACCGTCCCCGCTGTTGGCGGGGGAAGGAGATCCGGTGCAGCACCTCCGCGTCCGGACGAGGCTCGGCCAGCACACAGATGTCCTCGCCGTCGGAGTAGGCCGGGAAGTACCCGTAGACCACAGCGG
Source organism: Dietzia sp. CQ4 (assembly GCF_014145125.1). Taxonomy (NCBI): domain Bacteria; kingdom Bacillati; phylum Actinomycetota; class Actinomycetes; order Mycobacteriales; family Dietziaceae; genus Dietzia; species Dietzia sp. CQ4. The sequence goes on from NZ_JAALDZ010000191.1 coordinate 20,715, forward strand.
AGTGGGCCAGGATCCTCTCGGTGGTGAGACGGTCGATCCATGAACGCATGCGTGGCCGACCCTCGGTGGCGACCAGCTCGTCGTAATCGGGGCCGTCCCCGCTGCGTGTCCCGCGAAGTCCCCACTGCCCGAAGAACAGCGCACGCTCGTCGAGGTGACCGACGTAATCGGCGACGGGGATGCCCTTGGCGATCCGCGTGCCCCAGAAGGGCGGGGTGGCGATCGGCTGGTCCGCCGCGACGTCCGACCTCGCCGGGACGACGACGGGCTCGGCCTCGGCGGCCCGTTTGGCGGCGATCCGCTCGCTGCGGGCCCGGCGCTCGCGCCGTTCGGCGGCCTTGGCCGACGCGTCCGAGGACTCGGACATGGGGACGCCGGTCCGCTTGGCCGTCATCACCTCGTCCATCAGGCGCAGTCCCTCGAACGCGTCGCGGGCGTAGAACACGTCGCCCTCGTACATCCCGGCGAGGTCCACCTCGACGTAGGCGCGCGTCAGGGCGGCACCACCCAGCAGGACCGGGAAGTCGCCGGCGATGCCCTCGGAGTTGAGCTCCGCGAGGTTGTCCTTCATCACCACGGTGGACTTGACCAGGAGGCCGGACATGCCGATCACGTCGGCCTTGTGCTCCCGGGCCGCCGAGATGATGTCCGCGATCGGCTGCTTGATGCCGATGTTGACCACGTCGTACCCGTTGTTGGACAGGATGATGTCCACCAGGTTCTTGCCGATGTCGTGGACGTCGCCCTTGACCGTCGCCAGGACGATGCGGCCCTTGCCGTCCTCGTCGCTCGCCTCCATGTGGGGTTCCAGATGGGCGACAGCGGTCTTCATGGTCTCGGCAGACTGCAGGACGAACGGCAGCTGCATCTGGCCCGAACCGAACAGTTCGCCGACCGTCTTCATGCCACTGAGCAGGTGGGTGTTGATGATCTCGAGCGGGGGGATCTCCTGCATCGCCGCGTCGAGATCGGCTTCGAGGCCCTTGCGCTCGCCGTCGACGATCCGCGCCGACAAGCGGTCCATGAGCGGCATCGCGGCGAGCTCGGCCGCTCTCGCGTCCTTGGTGCTCGCGGTGGACACACCGTCGAAGAGCTCCATGAACACCTGGAGCGGGTCGTACCCCTCCTTGCGGCGGTCGTAGACGAGGTCGAGCGCGACCTCCCGCTGGCGATCGTCGATCTTGCTCATGGGCAGGATCTTGGAGCTGTGCGCGATCGCGGTGTCCAGGCCGACCTGGATGCACTCGTGCAGGAACACGGAGTTGAGCACCTGGCGCGCGGCGGGATTGAGGCCGAACGAGATGTTGGACAGTCCCAACGTGGTGTGGATTCTCGGGTGCGATCGGGTGAGCCTGCGGATGGCCTCGATGGTCTCGATCCCGTCCCGTCGCACCTCCTCCTGGCCGGTGGAGATGGGGAAGGTCAGGCAGTCGATGATGATGTCGTCCTCGGCGATCCCCCAGTTCTCCGTGAGGTCGGCGATGATCCGCTCCGCGATCTCGACCTTGCGGTCCGCCGTGCGCGCCTGGCCCTCCTCGTCGATGGCCAGCCCGACCACCGCGGCACCGTGGCGCGAGACCAGTTCCATGATCCTCTGGAATCGCGAGTCCGGTCCGGCCCCGTCCTCGTAGTTGACCGAGTTGACCGTGCACCGTCCGCCGAGGTGCTCCAGGCCCGTCCGGATGACCTCGGGTTCGGTCGAGTCGAGCATGATCGGCAGGGTCGAGGAGGTCGACAGCCGTCCGGCCAACTCGGCCATGTCCCCCGAGCCGTCCCGGCCGACGTAATCCACGCAGAGGTCGATCATCTGCGCCCCGTCCCGCATCTGCTCCTTGGCGATGTCCATGCAGGTGTCCCAGTCGGCGGCGAGCATCGCGTCCCGGAACCGCTTGGACCCGTTGGCGTTGGTGCGCTCGCCGATCATGAGGATGCCGGCGTCGGCCCGCAGCGGCGTCGAGCTGTAGAGGGAGGCGACCGCGTTGACCGGCTCGACCCGCCGCTCGGCCTTCGCCCGGGACCTCACCTCGTCCCGGAGGCGGGTGATGTGTTCGGGGGTGGTGCCGCAGCATCCGCCGACCATCGACAGCCCGAACTCGGAGACGAAGTCGGCGACCTGGGGGCCGAACGCCTCGGCGCCGAGCGGGTACACGGCTCCGTGTTCTCCCAGTTCGGGCAGTCCCGCGTTGGGCATGACGGAGACGGGGACGCCGGCGTGCTGGGTGAGGTAGCGCAGGTGCTCGATCATCTCGGCGGGCCCGGTGGCGCAGTTGAGGCCGATCATGTCGATGCCGAGCGGTTCGAGCGCGGTCAGTGCCGCCCCGATGTCGGACCCCAGGAGCATGGTCCCGGTGGTCTCGATGGTCACGTGCGTGATGATGGGCAGCCGGCGCCCGGCGGCGGCCATGCCGTCCTGGCAGCCCAGTACCGCGGCCTTGACCTGGAGCAGGTCCTGGCTGGTCTCCACGAGGAACGCGTCGGCTCCGCCCCGGGCCAGGCCCTCCGCCGCGCGGGCGTAGGCGTCCCTCATCTCCTCGAACGTGGCCTGCCCGAGCGAGGGCAACTTGGTCCCCGGTCCGAGGGAGCCGAGCACCATCCGCGGGGTGCCGTCCTCGGAGGGGCCCATCTCGTCGGCGACCTGCCGGGCGATCGCGGCACCCTTCTCGGCCAGCTCGCCGATGCGGTCGACGATGTCGTAGTCCCCCAGGTTGGACAGGTTGCACCCGAAGGTGTTGGTCTCCACCAGATCCGCGCCGGCCTCGAAGAACGCACGGTGGATGTCCGCGACGACGTCCGGGCGGGTGGCGTTGAGGATCTCGTTGCATCCCTCCAGACCGAGGAAGTCGACGTCGACGTCCAGGTCCACCGCCTGCAACATCGTGCCCATCGCCCCGTCGCTGATCAGTACTCGCCGGCGGGCGGCGTCCAACAGGGGCGAATCGAAATCGACAGACATGGCCCCAGTGTATGGGTGCCCCGGAAGTGTCCGTCCGTAGGCTGTACTGATGACTGTCGAATGGACCCCCGACGGGCACCTCGATCTCGAGAGCCCGGTGATGATCGTGGCCTTCGAGGGCTGGAACGACGCCGCGGACGTGGCGACCGGGACCGTCGAACATCTCGCCCTGACCTGGGAGGCGCGGCAGATCGCGGAGATCGGTGGCGACGAGTTCTTCGACTACCTCGACCAGCGGCCGACGGTCCGGCATTCCGGCGGGGTGTCGCGATCGGTCGAGTGGCCACAGATCCTCGTGTCCGCGTGCCGACCGGACGGGTTCGACCACGACGTGTTGCTGGTCCGGGGGCCCGAGCCGGGTCTGAAGTGGCGCCGGTTCGCCTCCGAGTTCGTGGACCTCGTCGACACCCTGGGAGTCACCGAGGTGGTGCTGTTGGGTGCCTATCTCGCCGATGTGCCCCACACCCGCCCCGTTCCGCTCACCGGGACGGCGTTCAATCGGCAGAGGATGGCCGAGATGGGGGTCCGGGCCTCCGATTACGAGGGGCCCACCGGGATGACCGGGGTCCTCCAGCAACTCCTCACCGAGGCCGGGGTCCCGACGGTGAGTCTGTGGGCGGGTGTCCCCCACTACGTTGCCGCACCGCCCAATCCGCGCGGCACCGAGGCGGTGCTGTCCTGGTTGGCGGAGAACCTGGGGGTGGCCGTCCCGATGGACGCACTGCGCGTGCAGTCCCGCACGTGGGTCGCGAAGGTCGACGCCGCCGCCGGCGAGGACGAGGACCTCCGCGACTACATCCAGTCCCTGGAGGACCGGATGGACGACGAGAACGGTGTCGGGGCGGGGGTCGACCCCGAACCCGACCGTGGTCGGGCCGCTGACGGGGAGACGATGCCGCTGGTCGACGGCGAGTCGATCGCCGCCGAGTTCGAGCGCTTCCTGCGAGGCGAGCGGGACGAGCCCGACGCCGGGTAGACCGTCAGGCCGTCGGACCGGTCACCGGAACGCCGTCACGTGGCGGGGGCGAGACCGAGCAGGGCGTCGAGGGCGGTCGCCATGGACGGTCCCGCGGACGGGTCGGACTCGTCCCCGGCCAGGCTCGCCTCTGCCCACCTGTCGACCGCGGCCAGGGCGCCCGGGGTGTCGAGGTCGTCCGCGAGACGTTCCCGCACGGCGATGATGGTCGCGGCGGAGTCGGCGCCCGATCCCCGGGAGATCGCACGGAACCACGTCTCGCACCGGGAGCGGGCCTCCGCGAGCAGGTCCTCCGACCAGGAGCGGTCCGTCCGGTAATGGCCGGCGGCCAGGGCGAGTCGGATGACGGCCGGGTCCACCCCCTGTTCGCGGAGTGTCTTGACCCGGACGAGATTGCCCAACGACTTGCTCATCTTGACCCCGTCGAGGCCGATCATCGCCGCGTGCACGTAGAAGCGCGCGAACGGGGAACGACCGGTCGCGGCCTCCGCGTGGGCGGCGGAGAACTCGTGGTGTGGGAACGCGAGGTCGCTGCCCCCACCCTGGATGTCGAACTCCATACCCAGGCGGTTCCGGGCGATCGCCGAACACTCGATGTGCCATCCGGGTCTGCCCGGTCCCCAGGGCGAGGGCCAGGACGGCTCCCCCGGTCGCTGCACCCGCCACAGCAGTGCGTCCAGCGGGTGCTCCTTGCCGGGCCGGTCCGGGGCCCCGCCGCGCTCGGCGAACGCGGCGGCCATCTCCTGGGCGTCGTACCCCGACTCGTACCCGAAGGCCGGGGTGGCCCGGTGTCGGTAGTAGACATCGGGGTACCCGTCGACCCCGGGATCGATCCGGTAGGCGTGGCCGCGGTCGACGAGCTCGGCGACCATCTCCACGACCTCGTCGATGGTCTCGGTGGCGGCCACGTAGTCGCGGGGTGGGAGCACGCGGAGCGCCTCCATGTCGGAGCGGAACAGATCGGTCTCACGGTCCCCGAGTTCCCTCCAGTCCACGCCGTCTCGCTCCGCCCTCTCGAACAGCGGGTCGTCGACGTCCGTGGTGTTCTGGACGTAGTGGACCTCGTGTCCGGCGTCCAGCAGGAGCCGGTACACCAGATCGAACGTCAGGTAGGTCGCCGCGTGACCGAGGTGGGTGGTGTCGTAGGGGGTGATGCCGCAGACGTACATCCCGGCGACTGGCCCGGCGGACACCTCCCGGACCTGTCCGCTCGCCGTGTCGTACAACTTCAGGGGGGCACCGTCGCCGGGGACGGCGGGGACGGCAGGCGGGGGCCACGAGTGCATGCGGGCGAGTCTAGATACCGGGCGGGTTCAGAAGAGCGGCCAGGGTAACGGGTAGCCCGCTCCCGGTACGGGGAACACCTCGCCGTCGAGCAGTGCGGTGACCCGAGCGCCCAGTGCGCGTACCTCGGCGGGTGAGAGCAGGTCACGCAGGCTTTCCGCGAGGAGGGCGTCCCCGGACAGCCCGTCGCGCACCCTGCCCAGTCCCTCGAGATCCCCCGGGGGCAGCGGCTGGCCGGCCCACCCCCACAGGACGGTGCGCAGCTTCGGCTCGGTGTGGAACGACAGGCCGTGATCGATCGCCCAGATCAGGCCGGAGGTGTCGACGAGGACGTGTCCGCCCTTGCGGTCGGCGTTGTTGACGACGTGGTCGAACAACGCGATACGACGGAGCCGTTCGTCCAGGGCGTGCGCCACCACCACGTCCTCCCCGCGGGATCCCTCACCCCGGAGCACCGCCACCCGGCCGGGGGGAAGGGCGCCCACCGGGTGGACGTCCACCGGGTCGTGGCCGGGCGCCTCACCCCGGTCGAGCTCGTCGATCCATCGTTGCGCCATCCCCGGGCCGCCGGGGCCGTGTGCTCCCACCGTCTCGGGCACCAGGTCCCACCCCAGGGCCACGGACACCGCGTACGCCGCGATCTCCCGGGCCGCCAGGCTGCCGTCGGGGAAGTCCATGAGCGGCCGCTCCCCCGCCGACGGTTTGTACACCCAGTGCCCGCCCTCGGCGTCCACGCAGCGGTACACCGCGTTGCTTCCCGAGGGGATCCGGTGCAGAACGGTGAGTTCGGGGCCCGGCGGGCGGGCGGTCACGGGTCGACGAGGTCGGCGAGCGCATCACCGGAGCGCGGGAGGTACCCGTTGAGGCGGATGCACAGGTGACCCGTGGTGTCGATCGGCTCGCCGCACAGCGGGCACGGAGCGCGCCCGGCGGAGACGACCTTCTCGCTGCGCAGGACGAACTGCCGTGCACGCTGCGGGGTCAGGAACACGCGGAGCGCGTCCGGGGCGTCCTCCGCGTCCGAGAGGACCACCGACTCGTCGGTGGCGGTGGGGTCCGCCGCCAGCAGCTCCACGACGATCTGGCTCTTCTCGCCGTCCCACCCCAGGCCCATCGTGCCCACCTGGAACTCCGCGTCGACGGGCATCTCCAGCGGCGCCAGGTCGTCCACGACGCCGGCGGCCGGGGGGACGGGGACATCGGACTTCGCGGCGATCTCGTCGAGGAGATCCCCCATCCGCTCCGAGAGGATCTGGGCCTGTTGCTTCTCGCACCGGACGGAGACGGTTCGCCCGCCGCCCGTGGCCTGGACGAAGAACACGCGCTCGCCGGGTTGGCCGACCGTGCCCACCACGAACCGGGCCGGGTCGCGGAACTCGTGGACTTCCCTGCTCATGCCGGTCGTCTCCCTCGTGTGCTGCCGTGTGGTGCCGGGTGGTCCCGGGTGGAGGTGCGGTTCATAAGGGTACGTTCCCGCCGGGCACCGCGTCCGAGCTGGCGTCTCCGGCGGTGGCGTTGCCCACGTGTCCGGCGGGCTCCCCGCGGAGACTGGCGAGGTCTCCACCGGTGTCGTTGACCCGGAGGACGAACGGCCGGTGGGGGGTGTAGCGGACCACCGACACCGATCCCGGCTCCACCACGATGCGCTGGAAGTGGTCGAGATGCATCCCGTACGCGTCGGCGATCACCGACTTGATCACGTCTCCGTGGCTACACGCCACCCACAGCACGTCACGGCCCGCGTCCTCGGCCAGGCGGCGGTCGTGCTCCCGGACGGCCGAGACGGCGCGGGTGGCCATCTCGGCGAGGGACTCACCCCCGGGGAAGACGGCCGAGGAGGGGTGCTGCTGCACCACCGACCACATGTGTTCGGACGCGAGCTCGGTCAGGGTCCGTCCGGTCCAGGTGCCGTAGTCGACCTCGACCAGGCCCTCCTCGACCACCGGTTCCACCCCGAACGCGGCGGCCAACGGCTCGACCGTCTCCCGGCAGCGCATGAGCGGCGACCGGACGACCGCCTCGACCGGGAGACCGTCGAGACGTCGGCAGAGGTCCTGTGCCTGCGCCCGGCCCGTCTCGTCGAGCGCGACCCCGGACGTGCGGCCGGCCAGGGTGAGCGCGGTGTTGGCGGTCGAGCGGCCGTGGCGCAGGAGGATGACGGTCATGACGGCAGGTTACCGACGCCGCGCCACTTCGGTGGTGAGGTCAGGTCGCGGGGATCGCGCCGGTGGACAGCAGCGCGATGACGGCCAGGCCGAGGATGATGCGGTAACCGGCGAACCAGGCCAGCGAGTGGTTCTGCACGAAGCGCAGGAGCCACGCGATGGCGGCGTAGCCCAGCACGAACGCGATCACCGATCCCACGATCAGCTGGATCCCGGTGGCGGACTGCCCCACGGACGGCTCGAACGCGTCGGGGAGGCTGAACAACCCGGAGGCCAGGACCGCCGGGATCGCCAGCAGGAAGGAGAACCGTGCGGCGGCCTCGCGGGACATGTTGAGGAACAACCCGGCCGAGATGGTGCCGCCCGAACGGCTGACACCGGGGATCAGCGCCAGGCACTGGGCCAGTCCCATGACCACCGCGTCCTTCATCGTCAAGCCCTCGAGCGACTGGCCGTCGACGGGGCGGTCCTGCTTGGAGACCTTCTCCGCGATGAGGAACACGAACGAGAACGCGATCAGCACGATCGCCGTGATCCACAGGTTCCGGGCGGCGTCCCGGATGAGGTCCTTGCCGAAGAAGCCGATCACGGCGATGGGGACCGAGCCGATGATCACGTACCAGCCGAGCCGGTAGTCCGGGTCGTCGCGGCGCCGGCGGTCGAACACCCCCCGGAACCACGCGACGAGGATCCGCACGATGTCCTTGAAGAAGAACACCAGCACGGCGGCCTCCGTGCCGAGCTGGATGACCGCCGTGAACGAGGCTCCCGCGTCCGCACCGAACAACCAGGTGGAGAAGATGCGGAGGTGCCCGGAGGACGAGACGGGCAGGAACTCCGTGATCCCCTGGATCACGGAGAGCACGATCACCTGGAGCCAGGACATGCCGTCCGCAGCGGGGGCGGCCAGGACCGTCGGGTTCACGGGCGCTGCTTTCTGTCGGGGAACGTCGGCACGGGCGCGGGTGTCTCACCGCACCGCCGTGAGGGTAGTCGTCCGGACCTGGACGGCGACTGAGGACCCGCGTGGGGGACACTGTGGAGAAGTCGAAAGGAACACCGTGCCCCTTCGTGTCCACCGCCGCTCCGCTGTGACCGCCGCTCTGCTCTCCCTCGCCGTCGGGCTCGCCGGCTGCGCGTCGACCACCAGCCAACTGGAGGACTACACCGGGATCGAGCAGGGTAACGCCCGACCCGCCGCGTCGCCCCAGGTCTCCGATCCCGAGGGCGGTGAGGTCGTCCCGGTCCCGGGTTCCGTGTCCTCGCTGGTCGCCGTGGGTGACACGGTGGTGGCGCAGGTCGACGGCCCGCCGACTCTGGAGATCGCCCGCGTGGACGGGACCCGATGGATCCCGGAGACGACCGTCGAGCTGCCCGCGGATGCGGGAACCGCCACTGCCGGGGTCGACGGGACGGTTCTTGTCCCCTTCGGCGACGGCGTCGTCGTGGTCACGGCGGCAGGTGACGCACGCGAGATCTCGGGACTCGGACCGGTCACCGCGGCGGCCGTGACCACCGACGGTCGCCTGCTCACGGGCGCCCCCGGCGGCGACGTGGTCGTCCGGGACGCCGACGGGACGGAACAGCATCGCCTCGCAGGCCTGACATCGGTCGATCGGATCAGTGTGGCCCGGGACGGTTCGGTCACGGCGTTCAGCCGACCGGACACCGTCATCGCCAGCATCGACCTGGACGAGGACGGCGCGGGACCGCTCCTGCGCGCCGGGAAGGGCGCCGGGAGACTCGACGAGTACGGCGAGGGCACGGTCGTCGCCAGCGACACCGTGGGTGACACGCTCCTCGTCTACTCGACCTCCCCGATCCGGCTCCACCAGCAGTTCCCGGTCGCAGCGGCCCCCTGGGCGGTCGCCGGGGACCCCACCCGGGACGTCGTCTGGGTCACCTCCACCGGAACCAACACCGTCCAGGCGTACGATCTCGGCGACGGCACAGGGGTCCGGCGTGCCGAGATCGCGACGGTACGTCAGCCGGACTCGCTGGTGGTCACGGCCTCCGGGACCGTGGTCGTCGGTTCCTCCGACGGTGCCGGCCTCCACCTGATGCGCCCATCACTGCCCGTGCCGTCGAGCTGATCGAAGGACCACCCACGTCCCATCGAGGAGGACCGTGTACTCGCTGATGAAGAGTGTGCTGTTCCGCTTTCCGGCGGAGCGGATCCACCACCTGGTATTCGGCTTTCTCAAGCTGCTGACCCTGGTGCCGCCACTGGGCTCCCTGGTGCGCCGGTTCCTCGGCGTCCGGGATCCGGTGCTGGCCCAGGATGTCCTGGGACGTCGCTTTCCGGGGCCGCTCGGCCTCGCGGCCGGTTTCGACAAGAACGCGGCCGCCGTCGACTCGTGGGGGGCGATCGGCTTCGGTTTCAGTGAGGTCGGCACGGTCACCGCCTCACCCCAGCCCGGCAACCCGTCACCTCGTCTGTTCCGGCTGCCGGAGGACCGGGCCATCCTCAACCGCATGGGGTTCAACAACCACGGCGCGGGCAACGCGGCCAACAACCTGCGTCGTCGGCGCAGCAGCGACCCGGTGGGGATCAACATCGGCAAGACCAAGGTGGTGCCCGCGGAGGACGCCGTTCGCGACTACGTGGCCTCGGCCAGCATGCTCACCGGGCTGGCCGACTACATGGTGGTCAACGTCAGCTCCCCCAACACCCCCGGCCTGAGGGACCTGCAGGCGGTCGAATCGCTGCGTCCCATCCTCACGGCGGTCCGTGACGTGGCGACGATCCCGGTGTTGGTCAAAATCGCCCCGGACCTGGACGACGCGGACATCGACGCGGTCACCGATCTCGTCGTGCGGCTCGGCCTCGCCGGCATCGTGGCCACCAACACCACCATCTCGCGCGACGGGCTCACGACCCCGGCGAGCACGGTGGCGGCGATGGGCGCGGGCGGGATCTCGGGGGCACCCGTCGCGGACCGGTCCCGCCAGGTGCTCGCCCGGATCCACGAGCGGGCCGGCGATCGGATCGTCATCATCTCGGTCGGCGGCGTCGAGACCCCGGAGGACGTGTGGGACCGCATCACCCACGGTGCTCATCTTGTCCAGACCTACACCGGCTTCGTGTTCACCGGCCCCGGTCTCATCCGTGGGACCAACAAGCTCGTCGCCCGACGGCTCCGGCAGGGCGGGTTCGCCTCCCTGGCGGAGGCCGTCGGTTCCGCGGTCAGCTGACTCTCACTGCTCGAAGAGCGCCGTGGTGGTCCCGCGGGCCAGGCCCTGCCCGAAGAGGTTGAACCCCACGAAGGCGCAGGAGGCGTCCTCTCCGAGTTCGATCTCGTCGCCGACGGCGTGAACGGCGAGGATGTACCGGTGCGGACCGTGGCCCTCCGGTGGGGCCGCACCCACGAACCCCCTGAACCCGGCGTCGTTGCGGACCACGACGGCCCCCTCCGGGAGGCCCGAGGTGTCGTCGCCGGTGCACGCCCCCTCCGGTAGCGAGGTCACGTCGGCCGGGATGTTGGCCACCGACCAGTGCCAGAACCCCGAGGCGGTCGGCGCGTCGGGGTCGAACACGGTCACCACATAGGTACGGGTCCCCTCCGGTCCGGCACTCCAGCTCACCTGTGGGGACTTGTCCTCGCCGCCTTCGACGCCCATCTTCCCGCCGAGCTGCGCGGACGACAGGGTGGAGCCCTCGGCGAAGGACTCGCTCGTCACCTCGAGCGCGGGGAGATCCGGAAGGGCGTCATAGGGGTTCGGCACGCGGAAGTCGGTCATCGTCATCCTCCTGGGTCGGACGGTGTGGGGAGGCATCCCCCAGCCGGTCACGTCCTTGTCTACCAGCGATGACCGGCAGGCGCCGTGTGTGAGCGGGGTCCGATTTGTCCCACGGTTCGCGCATCGGCTAGTGTCATTCCTCGCACGACCAAGCCGGGAACGAACCGGTGCAGGTCATCAGTGTGCGAGCGCGAGTGGCGGAATGGCAGACGCGCTAGCTTGAGGTGCTAGTGTCCTATTAACGGACGTGGGGGTTCAAGTCCCCCCTCGCGCACACTGTGTCGAGACAGTAGAAGTGGCCCCGGATCCGTGAGGATCCGGGGCCCACTTGTTTCCGGGAGGACTCCCGACGGCCCGCACGCCGCCACCCCCCGCCCCACAGCGGCTGGTCGAGCGACTGCGCAGACTCCTCGCAGAAGAACAGGTGGCGCGCGAGGACGAACTGCTGGCCCGCGGGGTGTCGAGGTCCGGCGTTCGATGCCGGATGAGGTCCGCCGTCGCCCGGGCGGCGGATGCGCTGGGATACCTGGTCGGCGCCACCGCTCGCGCCGTGGACCGGCGTCTCGAGACCCTGGGACTGGCTCCCCCACCCCTCGACCCGCCCCCCGAGGTCCGCGACGACCTCCGCGCGTTCTTCGGCCACACCATCGACCCTTCCGACGTGATGATCCGTCGGGGACACGTGCCCGCGGTGCCCCACCGGCGGGCGTTCGCGCTGCCCGGCCTGATCTACCTGGGCGCCGACGCCGGAGTCGTGCGCCCGCGCGGAGAGGGCGTCGGGCGACCGCGGGCCACCCCGACGCTCGTGCACGAGCTGGTCCACGTCTGGCAGGGCCGGGTTATCGGCCCCCGATACGTGGTCATCGCGCTGGTCGAGCAGGCACGACAGGGGCGTCGGGCATACGACTGGCGCGCGGTGCTCGACGGCGCCGTCCACGACCGTGCCTCCCACGACCGTGCCTCCCACGATCGTGCCCCGCGGGCATTTCCGGTGGAGGCCCACGCCCAGCTGGTGTCCGAGGCCTACG
>NZ_JAALDZ010000192.1:0-20309 GCF_014145125.1 Dietzia sp. CQ4
CCCGCGGCCGGCAGCGCCGCGCCGGGTGCGGCCGCCGGCTCCGCGCCGCAGCCCTCGGACGACGATCCGGCCGGTGGTACCCCGGCCGACAAGCCCTGACCTGCAGACGGTGAGTGAGCACGACTCTCCGTGGAGAGTCGTCGCCTCTCCCCTGGCCGGGCTGGGTCCGCTGGACGTCCACGCGCTGTACAAGCTGCGCGTGGACGTCTTCGTCGCCGAGCAGGACTGCCCGTACGCGGAGATCGACGAGGTCGACGCCGACCCCGGCACCACGCACCTGTTGGCCTGGGCTCTGGCCACCGAATCCGGTCCGGACGAGTTGGTGGCCACCCTGCGCGTGTTCGGGTCGGGGGTCCACGGTGGGGTCATGCACCTCGGCCGGGTGTGCACGGCTCCCGGGTGGCGAGGGCGGGGGATCGCCGGTGTCCTGATCCGTCGCGGACTCGAGCTCTGCGGCGAGCTGCCCGTCGAGATAGGCGCCCAGTCCCACCTCGAGGGGTGGTACGAGCAGTTCGGATTCCTCCGTTGCGGACCGGACTACCTGGATGAACGGATCCCGCACCTCCCCATGAGGCGCGACCTCCTAAGATGAGGTGTGGCTCACCCCTCCCCACATCTCCCGAGGACACCACATGACGTCTGACGCTGCATCCGGTTCACACTCCGCATCCGGCTCGCTGGTCACGGCACCTCTGGTCAAGGCACTTCTCCCCGAGAGCGAGATGCCGACCCACTGGTACAACATCCAGGCCGACCTGCCCGAGCAGATGGCGCCGCACCTGCACCCGGGCACGAAGGAGCCGCTCGGACCGGAGGACCTGGCGCCGTTGTTCCCGATGGCGCTCATCGAGCAGGAGGTCACCGGGGAGCGGTACGTCGAGATCCCCGAGGAGGTGCGGGAGATCTACCGGCTGTGGCGGCCCTCGCCCCTCATCCGGGCCCGCCGACTGGAGAAGGCCCTCGGCACCTCGGCGAGGATCTACTACAAGTACGAGGGCACCAGCCCGGTCGGCTCACACAAGCCCAACACGGCCGTGGCCCAGGCGTACTACAACGCCGCGGAGGGCATCACCAAGCTCACCACCGAGACCGGCGCCGGTCAGTGGGGCGCGTCGCTGGCGTTCGCCGGTCAGGCCTTCGGCATCGAGGTGGAGGTCTGGCAGGTCAAGGCGTCCTTCGAGTCCAAGCCGTACCGCCGGATGCTCATGGAGACCTTCGGCGCGTCCGTCCACCCGAGCCCCTCCGACCTGACCGAGGCGGGCCGGTCCTTCCTCGCCAAGGACCCCCACACCCCCGGTTCGCTGGGTATGGCGGTGTCGGAGGCGGTCGAGGTGGCGGCGGGCGACCCCGAGGCCCGCTACTCCCTGGGTTCCGTCCTCAACCACGTGTGCCTGCACCAGACGATCATCGGCGAAGAGGCCCTCAAACAGCTCGAGATGTTCGGGGAGGCCGCGCCCGACTACGTCTTCGGGTGCGCCGGGGGCGGCTCCAACCTCGCCGGTCTGGCGTTCCCGTTCATCCGCGAGAACCTGGCCGGGGCGCAGACGAGGATCGTGGCCGTCGAACCGACCGCCTGCCCGTCCATGACCGAGGGCGAGTTCCGATACGACCACGGCGACGTGGCGGGACTGACCCCGCTCATGAAGATGTACACGCTGGGCCAGGACTTCGTCCCGGACCCCATCCACTCGGGCGGTCTCCGGTACCACGGGATGGCACCGCTGGTCAGTCACGTCAAGCACCTCGGCCTGCTCGACTCGATCGCGGTGGAACAGAACGTCGCCTTCGCCGCCGGTGTCGAGTTCGCCAAGGCCGAGGGCATCGTGCCCGCGCCCGAGTCCACCCACGCCCTCGCCGGCGCGTTCGACGAGGCCCGCAGGCACACCGGGGAGGCGGGCACGGGCCCGTCCATCGTGATCGGCCTGTCCGGGCACGGCTTCCTCGACCTCCCGGCCTACGAGTCGTACGTCCGCGGCGAGCTCGGCTGACCGGAGCCGACGCGGGGCGACCCGGTCCACCACGTCCCCTGCCGCGGGGCCGTGTGTGAGCCGGAGCCCGGAGCCGACAGGGTCCCCGCGCAGTCACGGCCTCGTCGCAGCACAGCCACCCACCAACTGAACCGACCCCCTCTCAACACCAGGAGTCACCCATGGTCAATCCCATCGATTTCACCGACCGCGTCGCGATCATCACCGGCGCCGGAGGCGGCCTCGGCCGCGCCTACGCCCTCGCCCTGGCCGAGCGCGGCGCCAAGGTCGTCGTCAACGACCTCGGCGGCGACGTCCACGGCGAGGGTGGCACCACCTCCCCGGCCCAGCGCGTCGTCGACGAGATCGTCGCCACCGGCGGCGAGGCCATGGTCGACGGCAACGACATCACCGACGAGGCCGCGGTCGACGCGCTGGTCTCCTCGGTCATCGACAAGTGGGGGCGCATCGACATCCTCATGAACAACGCCGGCATCCTGCGTGACAAGTCGTTCGCCAAGATGGACAACGACGACTTCCGCAAGGTCCTCGAGGTCCACCTCATGGGCTCGGTCAACTGCACCAAGGCCGTCTGGCCCCACATGGCCGAGGCCGGATACGGCCGCATCCTCATGACCACCTCGTCCTCGGGTATCTACGGCAACTTCGGCCAGAGCAACTACGCCGCCGCCAAGTCCGGCCTGGTCGGCCTGATGAACGTGCTCGCCATCGAGGGCGCCAAGAAGAACATCAAGGTCAACTCCATCGCCCCCACGGCCGCCACCCGCATGACCGAGGACCTGCTCCCACAGCGGGTCCTGGACATCATGGGCCCGGAGACCATCGCGCCCGGCGCCCTGTTCATGGTCAGCGAGGACGCGCCCACCAAGACCATCCTCGGTGCCGGCGCCGGCGTGTTCGCCGTCTCCCAGATGGTCGAGAGCCGCGGGGTCTACCTCCCGGACAACGCCCGCACCCCCGAGGTCGTGGCCGAGCGGTGGAACGAGATCGCCGACGTCACCGACGCGAACCCCCTGGAGTCGGCGTTCGAGCAGACCTCCAAGTACGCCGCGCTCGCGGCGCGCGAACTGGGGCTCCACCTCGAGAGCTGAGCCGCGGGGCGCGTGCGCGGGGATAGACTCCGCTCACGCGCCTGGCGCTCCGCCACGGTCTTCTCACCCCTGGACCGGTCTTGACCACGACACCGTCGACGGAGACGATCCGCGGCTTCACCCGTTCCCTGCACCCGGTCGGACTGGCCGTCGCGCTGCTGTTCTTCGTGTGGTCCATGACGCCCTCCCTGTTGCCGCGGGTGTGGCCCCTGCAGGCCGTGGCGACCGGGATCAGCCTCGCGACCGGGTACGGTCTGGGCTGCCTGATCGCATGGGCGGTCCGCTCCTGCGGGGTCTCCCCGGACCATTCCGCCCGCCTGCGCAGGATCGGGTGGTGGTCCCTGGCCGTCACGGCCGCGGTGACAGTCCCGGCGTTCCTGGTCCTGGGGTCCTGGTGGCAGCAGATCACCCGGGACCTGGCCGGCGTCGAGCGCATCGACCGCGCCAACTACCTGCTCGTCCTGGTGCTGTCACTACTGGTCGCGACGGTCATCCTCGCGGCGGCCAGGGGGATCCGGCGTGGCACGGCGGCGCTGACCCGGATCGCCGCACCCCACGTCCCGGCCCCACTCGCCCGCGTCGTGGCGCTGGGTCTCGTGGTCCTCATCGCCGTCTTGTCGATCAACGGGCTCGTCCACCGCGGGGTGATCGGCCTGGCCGACAGGACGGCCTCCGCCGCGGACCACGGCACCGCCGAGGGCGTGCGACAGCCCCGCGCCGACGAGAGGTCGGGGTCGCCGGCGTCCGCGCAGGCGTGGGAGAGCCTGGGCAGGGAGGGCCGGACCTTCGTCGCGGGCGGGCCCACCGCGAGTGAGATCGAGGAGGTGACGGGGCGGGCGGCGCGCACCCCGATCCGCGTCTACGCCGGGCATGACGCGGCCGGCACCGTCGAGGAGGCCGCCGACCTCGTGGTGGCCGAGCTCCACCGCACGGGAGCCTTCGACAGGTCCGTGCTGGCCGTCGCCACCACCACCGGGCGAGGATGGGTCAACCCCCGCGTGGCCGGGGCCCTCGAGTACACCACTGGCGGAGATTCCGCGATCGCGGCCATGCAGTACTCGTTCCTGCCCAGCCCCCTGGCGTTCGTGGCCGATCGGCAGTCGCCCCAGCGCGCGGGACGCGCCCTGTTCGAGGCGGTGGAGCGGGCCGTCGCGGACGTGCCCGAGGCCCGTCGCCCCGCGCTCGTCGCGTTCGGGGAGAGCCTCGGCTCCTTCGGGGGACAGACCGCCTTCGGTGGTGCCCGGGACATGGTGGCCCGGACCGACGGCGCGCTGTGGGTGGGCACGCCCAACTTCTCACCGCAGTGGTCCTACCTCACCGCCCACCGCGATGCGGGCTCACCGGAGCGACTACCGGTGATCGACGGCGGTGAGCACGTGCGCTTCGCCGCCGGCGGGCCGGATCTGGATCTCGACGGCGCGCCCTGGTCCTCTCCGCGGATCGTCTACTGGCAGCACGCCTCCGATCCCATCACCTGGTGGTCGCCCGACCTCCTGCTGCAGCGCCCGGACTGGCTGCGGGAGCCGCTGGGCCCCGATCTCGACCCGGGGGTGCGGTGGACCCCGTTCGTGACGTTCTGGCAGGTCACCCTGGACATGGTGTTCTCCGCGGAGGTCCCTGCCGGCCACGGTCACACCTTCGGGCCGGACGCCGCGCAGATGTGGGCCCGGATCCTGGACCCCCCGGGCTGGGCCGACGCCGACACCGACCGGGTCCACGACGCGATCGCAGGGGGACGCTACTGACGGGGGTGCTTCCGACCGGTGGGAGTGCTGCTGACCGGTGGGTGTGCTGCTGACCGGCCCCGCCGACGCGGCTGCTACTCCTGGTCCGCGAACTGGGTCTCGTACAGCTCGGTGTACCGCCCGCCCGCGGCCAGCAGCTCGGGGTGGGTGCCCGACTCCACCACGCTGCCGCCCTCGAGCACGAGGATGCGGTCGGCGGCGCGCACGGTGGACAGTCGATGGGCGATCACCAGGGACGTCCGGTGGGACATCGCCTCGGTGAGGGCCTCCTGGACCGCGGACTCGTTGGTGGAGTCCAGTGCGCTGGTGGCCTCGTCCAGCACCACCACGGAGGGCTCCGCGATGAGCAGCCTCGCGATGGTCAGGCGCTGCCTCTCGCCGCCGGAGAGGCGGTACCCGCGGTCGCCGATGACGGTGTCCAGCCCGTCGGGCAGCGACCGGACCAGGTCCTCCAGCCGCGCCCGGCGCAGGGCGTCCCACACCAGCTCGTCGGTCACCTCCGGACGGGCGAAGGTCAGGTTGGACCGGATCGTGTCGTGGAAGAGGTGGCCGTCCTGGGTGACCATGCCCACCGTCCGACGCAACGACGACGAGGTGACCTCACGCACGTCGAGGCCGGCCACCCGCACCGCCCCCGAGTCCACGTCGTAGAGCCGCGGGAGCAGCGACGCGATGGTCGACTTGCCCGCGCCCGACGATCCGACCAGTGCGATCATCTGCCCCGGCTCGGCGTGGAAACTGACCCCGTGCAGGACCTCCTGCCCGCCGCGGGTGTCGAGTACGGCGACCTCCTCCAGCGAGGCCAGGGAGACCTTGTCGGCGGAGGGGTAGGAGAACCGGACGTCGTCGAACTCGATGGCGGCGGGGCCCTCGGGCACGTCGACGGCGTCGGGGGCGTCCTTGAGCAGCGGGTCCAGGTCCAGGACCTCGAAGACCCGCTCGAAGCTCACGATGGCGGTCACCACGTCCATCGGTGCGTTGGCCAGCGAGGTCAGCGGGCCGTACAGGCGGGTCAGCAGGAGGGCGAGGGCGACGACGGACCCCGCGTCCATCCCACCGGTGAGGGCGAACCAGCCGCCGACGCCGTAGACCAGCGCGAGGGCCAGGGTGGAGACCAGCGTCAGCGAGTTCATGAACACGCTCATGAGCAGCGCGGTGCGGACCCCGATGCCCCGCACCCGACCCGCGCGGGAGGCGAACTCCGCGGACTCGGCGTCGGGGCGGCCGAACAACTTGACGAGGGTCGCGCCGCCGGCGTTGAAGCGCTCTGTCATCTGGTCGTTCATCGACGCGTTGAGGTCGGAGGCCTCGCGACGGAGCCTGGCCAGGCGCCTGCCCACGTAGCGGGCGGGGAAGAGGAACACCGGTAGCAGCAGCACCGACATGAGGGTCAGCTGCCAGTTGATCCCGGCCATCACCACCAGGGTGAGGATGAGCTGGACGAGGTTGGACACGACCCCGGAGAGGGTGTCCGAGAAGGCCCGCTGGGCGCCCAGGACGTCGTTGTTGAGCCGACTCACCAGCGCACCGGTGCGGGTACGCATGAAGAACGCGACCGGCATGGTCTGGACGTGGTCGAACACCGAACGGCGCAGGTCGAGGATCAGACCCTCGCCGATTCGCGCCGACCAGAACCTGGTCACGACGTTGTTGACCGCCTCGACGATGCCGATCACCGCGATGGCGGCGGCGAGGAGGAACACCACCCGTACCGCGGCGCCGTCCACGATCGCGGTGACCACCCGGCCGGCGAGCAGCGGGGTCACCACGGCGAGGGAGGCCCCGAACACGGACAGGATCAGGAACAGGACGATCAACCGGGTGTGCGGTCGCGCGAACTGACCGATCCGGTGGAAGTTCTCGCGGGTGAAGACGCTGCGGTCGAGCGTGATGTTGTTGTTCTCGGCCCGCATCAAGGTGCGCATGGCGGCCTGCTGCATCGTCACGTCCGCCACTCCTCCCGCGTCGGAGTGGATCCGACGACCTGTCGGTACAACTGCGCGGACCGCCCCCTTATTCCGCACCGGCCGGTGGAACGGATGGCCTCGTCGTCGTCCTCCCTGGACAAAATCAGACCACATGTCTAGACATGGCCCCGGAATTTGTCTAATCTAGTCTCCAGGCAGTGGCGTAGGCCACATCACCAGTGATCTTTGGAGGTCGTTGACGATGTCCAGCACCGAGTACATCCGCCCCCGGGGCGCAGACGAGCGTCCCGACCGGGACCCCACGACGGACCCCGCCGCCCGGGACACCGCCGCCCAGGACACCGCCGCGGTGGGTGACGCCACCGACGCCGCGGTCGAGCCGTACGCGTGGACCGACGCCAAGCGGTACCTGTGGCTGCTCGGCCTGATCCCGGCGATGGGGCTGTTCCTCTCGATGCCGTTCGTGATCGGGTTCAACGGGCTGGGTCTGGGCTGGGCCGCCACCGCCGCGTGGTTCCTGCTCCCCGTCCTGGTCTACGTCGCCATCCCCCTCGGCGACCTGGCTGTCGGAGCCGACGGCCAGAACCCGCCGGACGAGGTGATGGACCGGCTCGAGGCGGACCCCTTCTACCGCTGGTGCACCTACCTGTACATCCCCTTCCAGTACGCGTCCCTCATCGTCGCCTGCTACCTGTGGACCGCCCAGGACCTGTCGTGGCTCGGTTACGACGGCGGGCTCGGGATCGCCGCCTCGATCGGTGTGGCCTGGACGGTGGCCATCACGGGCGGGATCGGGATCAACACCGCGCACGAGCTCGGCCACAAGATCGCCGGGAGCGAGAAGTGGCTGTCCAAGGTCGCCCTGGCCACCACCGGGTACGGACACTTCTTCATCGAGCACAACCGTGGGCACCACGCCCGCGTCGCCACCCCCGAGGACCCGGCCAGCTCGCGCTTCGGTGAGTCGTTCTGGGCGTTCCTGCCGCGCAGCGTCGTGGGATCCGCACGGTCGGCCTGGCACCTCGAGTCCGAGCGGCTCGGTCGCCTGGGCAAGAGCCCGTGGACGATCCGCAACGACAACCTCAACGCGTGGCTCATGACCGTCGTGCTCTTCGGCGGACTGATCGCCGTGTTCGGCTGGGAGGTCGCGCCCTGGCTCCTCGTCCAGGCGGTCTTCGGCTTCTCGCTGCTGGAGGTGGTCAACTACCTGGAGCACTACGGCCTCAAGCGGCAGAAGACCTCCGCCGGCCGCTACCAGCGCTGCCGCCCGGAGCACTCGTGGAACTCCGATCACCTGGTGACCAACATCTTCCTGTACCACCTGCAGCGCCATTCGGATCACCACGCCAACCCGATGCGCCGCTACCAGGTCCTGCGCAGCTTCGAGCAGGCCCCGCAGCTGCCGTCCGGGTACGCCACGATGATGGTCCTGGCCTACGTGCCGCCGCTGTGGCGCAAGGTCATGGACAAGCGGGTGCTGGCCCACTACGACGGTGACATCACCCGGGCCAACATCCAGCCGTCCAAGCGCGAGAAGATCCTCGCCCGCCACGGGGTCGATGCGGCCGCCGCCGGTTCCACCGCGGTGGCGGAGAAGGTGGTCGCGGACACCGACATCGCCGCCGACCAGACGTCGCCGACCGGCGAGTACGTGTGCCCGAACTGCGGGCACCACTATTCCGAGGCGGCCGGCGAGCCGCGTGAGGGATTCCCGCCCGGGACCCCGTGGTCGGCGATCCCCACCGCCTGGCGGTGCTCGGACTGCGGCGTCCGCGACAAGGTCGACTTCCTGCCCGTGAAGTAGCCCTCCACCACCCGCGGACGCCAGATCAGGAACAATGGACCTCATGCCGCGCCGCCCCTCCACCAGTGACCGACGCTCCTCCGGGGATTCCCAGGGGGAGCGTTGGTCGCCTCGCCTCACCGTCTTCGACGCGATGCACGAACTGTTGGAGTCCCGTGACTGGTCGGCCGTGACCATGTCCGACGTGGCCAAGGCCGCAGGACTGAGCCGCCAGACGCTCTACAGCACGTTCGGCAACCGTCAGGGCCTGGCCCAGGCGTACGCGCTCCAGCTGTCGGAGACCTTCGCCGGCGAGATCCGGGACTCCATCATCAGGCATCCCGGGCAGATCGAGCTGGCCCTGAGTGAGGGGATCAACGGCTTCCTGCAGTCCAGCAGTCGTGACCCGCTCATCCGGGCGCTCGTGACCGGGGACATCAAGCCGGACCTGCTGCGGCTGATCACCACGGAGGCGGGGCCGCTCATCGAGCGCGCCACCGAGGTGCTCGTGCCGGCCCTGTCCGAGAGCTGGATGCGGATCGAGGCGAGCCAGGCCCGGCTGGCGGCCTCGATCATCGCCCGGATCGGCATCAGCTTCATCTCGCTCCCGCCCGAGGACCCGGACCAGTTGGCCTCGGGCCTGACCGAGGTGATCGCCCCCTACCTGCAGAAGGTCGTGCAGGTCGACCTCCAACACTGAGGCGGCGGCGCCCCGGGGTCGACACCCCGGGACCAGGTGTCGGGTCCGGTCAGGCTCCGTCCCCCACGGTCGACCGCTGGTCGGGGCGACCCGGTACCGCGACGCTCGCCTCGAGGAAGAGTCCGCGGGCCTCGACGCACAGCCGGTCGCCCGCGTGGATGGTCGCCTTGGTCCAGGTCTTGCGGCCGTCCACCTCGTCCACCCACGAGCGGAACGTCAGCGGCCGCAGCAGCGGCGTGGGTGACCGGTAGTCGATCTCGTAGTGGGCCGTCATGCCGTAGCGGCCTCCCCAGTGGTTCGCGAAGCCCATCATGTGATCGATGATCAGCGCGCTGATCCCACCGTGGACGCACCCGGGAGGGCCCTGGTAGGCCAGTCCGAGCGTGACCTCCGCCGTCACCGACCCGTCGTCACACCCGGAGAACCGCACCGGCGGGGCGATCGGGTTCTCCGGACCGCCGACGGGGTTGGCCCGGCGGGACCCGGCGCCGGTCCACATGGCCTCCAGCCGGCGGGCCGGCTCCGGCACGCGGGGTTCGAGGAGGTCCGCGACCTCGGCCAACCGGTCCGCGATGTCCCCCAGCTCGACCTCCGAGTGGGCGAGCCCGGCGATCGCCTCACGCAGCCTGCGCAGCTCCGCCACCGAACGATCGAGATCGGGATCCGGCGTGGGCAGGTCGGGGACCGCGATCGGATCGAAGGTGTCCCCCAGTCGCTCCCGCATGCTACTCAACTGGAAGTCGTCCACGCCCTCGATCCTCGGGAGCGGACCTCGGCCGATTTCAGGACTGTCGCTGTCGTTGGTCATACTCTGGAGACTATGTCGACACCCGTCAAAAAGAAGCAGATCGATCCGTCCACGTACGGCCCCTGGGCTCTGGTCGTGGGCGGCAGCGAGGGAGTGGGTGCCGAGATCGCCCTCCGCCTGGCCGACGCCGGCGTCTCGTCCGTGCTGGTCGCCCGCCGGAGCGGACCCCTCGAGGAGACCGCCGGGGCCGTCCGCGCCCGGGGCGTGGAGTGCCGCGTGCTCTCCGTCGACCTCACCGGGCCCGGTGCCGCCGACGGGATCGCCGCCGCCTGCGAGGGACTGGACGTGGGGCTGGTGGTCCTCAACGCCGGGGCCAACACCTACGGCGCGGAGTTCGCCGAGTCGGACATGGAGCGGGTCCAGCAGGTCATCGACCTCAACATCACCTCGCCGCTGGCGGTCATCCGGCACTTCGCCCCCGCGCTCAAGGCCCGCGGCCGGGGCGGCATCGTGGTCATGGGGTCGATGGCCGGGTACCTCGGACACGCGGACATGAGCATCTACTCGGCGGCCAAGGCGTTCAGCCGGGTCTTCGTGGAGGGGCTGTGGCTGGAGATGCGCGAGCACGGCGTCGACGTGGTCGAGGTGATCCTCGGCGTGACCCGGACCCCGGCCATGATCCGCGCCGGTCTGGACATGGATCTCCCGGGCATGACCGTGAGCGAGCCCGCCGACGTCGCCGACGAGGTGCTCGCGTCGATCGGCGAGGGCCCGGTCCACGTCTGCGGCGGCGAGGGCAATCTCAAGGGCGTCGAGTTCAGCTCCGGAGTCGAGCGCGGCCGGATCGTGGCCGGGGCGCACAAGCGGATGAAGGCCCTACGCGGCGAGGGCTGAGCGGCTCCACCGACGCGTCGCGTCCCCGCCCCCCGGGACCGGACGCCGGCCCGCTCAGCCTGGGACCGGATGCCGGCCCGCTCAGCCCGGTCAGCCCTCGATGGGACGGTCCCGCTGCGCGTCCGAGATCCCCCGGGGTTCGATGAACAACGCCTCGGCGCGCGCGCACAGCGTCTCGCCGGTGTACACGGTGGCGCTGGCCCAGATCTTGCGGCCCTCCACGCGGTCCTGTCGCGCCTCGAACCGCAACGGGGCGTACAGCGGGGTCGGCGAGATGTAGCTGACCCTCAGGTCCGCGGTCAGGCCGACGCTCTTGGCGGCGGCGTTGGCCAGGCCCAGCATCTCGTCGAAGACCAGCGCGACGATCCCCCCGTGCACGCACCCGGGAGGGCCCTGGTACTCGATGCCCAGCCGGAGATCCGCCCGCACGGTCGCGTCGGGCAGAACAACCGGCTCGAGCGGCGGGGAGACCGGGTTACGGCTGCCGATCGCGGGGTTGGAGGCGAGATGCTCCGGAACGCCCCAGGTCGCGTAGTCGGAGGGGCGCACCATGGTGCCGACGGCCTCGAGATGGTCGGCGAGCTCCCGGACGGTCCTGACGGCGTCGTGGACGTCGTCGAAGCGCGACCCCGCCACGAGTCCCCGCACCCGGCGCAGTTCTCGGGCCAGGTCGGTGGACCCGGAGGCGTCGTCGTCCTGGCGCAGGAACGGGGCCCCCTCCTCGCCGGCCGAGGCGGGATCGGTCGTACCGAAGGGGCGGTCGTCGGTGGCGGAGGTTTCGGTGGTCACGAAAACCGAATCTACTCCGCATTCACCCGGTCGCCGCCGGTCACCCTCCCGCGAGGCGGCGCCGGTTCTCCAGGAGCAGGCCACCGGGTTCGACGAACATCCCCTCGGCGGTCGCGCACAGTCGATCGCCCGCGTGGATGGCGCCCTGCGCCCAGATCTTGCGCCCCTCCACTCTGACCTGCCGACCGGTCACCACGATCGGCTCGAGGACGGGGGTGGGGCTGCGGTAGTCGACGTCCAGGTAGACGGTCATCCCGGTGGAACCGGCGTGGAAGTTCGCCCGGCCCAACACCACGTCGAACAGCAGCGAGACCACTCCGCCGTGCACGCACGCGGGCGGGCCCTGGTACTCCAGACCCAGCGTCACCTCGCCGCGGAGGGTCCCGTCGGCCAGGATGTCGAACCCGATCGGCGGGGCGAGGACGTTGGAGCGGCCCACCACCGGGCAGTTGGTGACGTAGTCACCCGACGACCACGTGACCGCCTGCCTGCGTTCCGTGCTCGCCGAGGCGGCCTCCAGCCGGTCGGCCACCTCGCGCAACCGGTCGGTCAGCGGGGCCAGGTCGGTGTCGAACAACCCCCCGGTGGTCAGCGCGCGGATACGACGCACCTGCTCCACCAGCGCGTAGAGGCCGGCCTCGTCGTCGTCGACCTCGTCGATCCGTTCCCCGCCCCCGCGTGACGGGTGCAGCGGACCCGTCTCCACCACGGGTCGTGCCCGCCGCGGGACGGCCACCGGACCGGTGGCCCCGCCACCCGGGTGATCGGTCACTACCCGGTCCCCTGCGCCGCCCCGCGCCCGGCGCGGCGGCCGAAGAACGAGCCGTCGCCCAGGGACGTGCCGGAGATGTAGCCCTCGCCGTGCAGGCCGTGCGTGCAACGGCCGGCGGCGAACAGGCCGGGGATCGCCTCGCCCGCGCGGTCCAGCACCCTCGACTGCAGGTCCGTGTGCAGCCCGCCCAGGGTGAATCCCTGTGGTTTGAGGGGGAGTCCGTTGAACGAGTCCGGGCCGCCCGCCCCGGTGGGGTAGGCGCCGAACGGGGGCTCGAGCGGGCGGACCCAGCGTGAGCTCTTCCCGAACTGGGGATCCTGGCCGTCGCGGGCACCGGCGTTGTAGCGGCGGAGGGTGTCGGCCAGAGCCTCCGCCGGCAGCCCGCAGTCCGCGGCGAGTTCCTCGATGGTCTCCGCGGCGTGCATGGGCTGCATCCCCCACAGTTCGCTCTCCGGGACGTCCTCGATGCCCTTCTCGTCGATGATCACCCACACCGGCGGCCGGCGGTGGTGCACGGCCGCGTGGCAGTACAGGCCCGGGTAGACCTCCTCGTTGATGAAGCGCTGGCCGTCGCCGTCGACGAGCATCGCCCCCACCGCCAGCCGCGGGATGATGAGCATCGCCGTCTCGGTCTGGTGCATGCGGCGCACGGCGGCGCCGACGTCCATGCCCATCTCGATCCCGGAGCCGTCGTCGCGGCCGTCGGAGACCTTGTCCTTGCCCACCTGCTGCGGAGCCCACTGCTCGAGCATGCGGTCGTTGTCGACGAACCCGCCGGTCGCCAGGACCACCCCGCGCGTGGCGCGGTACTCGCGCTCCTCGCCGAACTCGGTCGCCCGCACGCCCACCACCCGGCCGTCGGCGACGATCAGCGATCGCGCCCTGACATCGCAGTGCAGCGTCACGCCGGCCTTCCGGGCGGTGGCCACCAGGGCGTCCATCAGCACGTTGCCGGCGAAGTTCGGGGCGGGCGGGCGATGTCCTCGCGCCGCGGGCCGCGCGATCGAGGCGTAGGGCTCGGCCCGCTCACCCATCCACATCAGTCCCGAGTCGTCCCCCGGCATCCACGTGGGGGTGTCCCAGAGCTTGTGGTTGAACTCCGCACCGTGCGCCACCAGCCAGTCGTGGTGCTCGACCGCGCCCGCGCAGTAGTCGGCGATCTTGGCCTCGTCCGCATTCGGACCCAGGGCCGCGGTGAGGAAGGCGCGCATGTCCTCCTCCGTGTCCTCCACCCCGAGCGCCCGCTGGGTGGCGGTGCCGCCGCCCAGGTAGACCTCGCCCCCCGACTGCGAGGACGACCCCCCGGGGCCGGACGCGCCCTCCAGCACGACGACCGTCGCGCCGGCCTCGGCCGCCTCGATCGCCGCGCACGCCCCCGCGATGCCCATGCCGATCACCACCACGTCCGCGGTGTGTGGCGATGGACGAGTGTCTGGCCTGGTGTCCGTCATGGCCGAAACTATAACGTGTTCATCGCCTGAGACGGCGCATTAGTGTAGTGCTCATGACTTCCCCTCCCGCCACGTCCCGCCTCGACGCCCTGGAAGCCCGCCTCGCGTCGGCCGAGACCCGGATCACCGACACCCGCGCCCGGCTCGACGCCGCCCAGGACGAGCTGGCCGTCCTGCGGATCCTCGCCGCCTACTCCCCCCGGGTCGACTCCGGGGACGCCGCGGGCGTCGCCGAGCTCTGGACCGCCGACGGGGTCTACGACGTGGACACCGGGGTGCTCGAGGGCCACCAGGGTCTGGCGGGGATGGTGCGCGGTGCCCCCCACCAGGACCTCATCGCCCACGGGTGCGGTCACGTGCCCGGCCTCCCGGTGGTCCTGCTCGACGGCGACAGGGCCGTGGCCACGGGCTACACCCAACTGGTGGTCCGATCCTCCCGGCCGGGGCGCTACACCGTGATGCGCGTGACGGCGAACCGCTGGGAGCTCGAGCGCCTCGGTCCGGTGGACGCGCCCGACCGCGGCTGGCGGGTCGTGCTGCGGACCGCCCGGGCGGTCACCGACGACGGCGAGGGCCGACGCCTGCTCGGCAGGTCCCGCGAGGGGTAGCGTGAGCCCCATGCTCCGCCGACACCCCGCGGTCCCCGACCCCACCCTCCGCGCGGGACGGCTCGCGCTGCTCACCACGTGCGCGGCCCACCTGGGATTCCAGTCGATGGTCACCTCGGTCGTCTACCCGACCCTGTTCGAGGGTCCGACGATGGGGATCGCCGAACGCCAGGCCGAACACGCCCGCCGGATCGCCCCGGTGGCCCTGACCCTGTACGCCTCGGGTCTGGGTGCCGCCGCCTGGGCCGCCTACGGATCGGTCCGGTCGCACGACCGTGGCGGCCTGACCGCCACCGTCGTCGCGTGCCTCACCACCGTCGCGGTCCCGGCACTCACGGCCGGGGTCGTCCCGCTCCACATGGGGATCGCCCAGGAACAGGTCACGAGACCCCGCATCCAGACCCTGTTGGCCTCGGACCGGATCCGCACCGGCCTGGCCGCGATCGGGGTGGCGGCCGCCGCCCAGTCACTCAGCAGCTGACGGTCCACTCCCCCGGCCCGGTGGCCGCATCCGGGCCACCGCCAGCAGAGCACCGACCGCGATCACCGAGACCACCACCGACATCAGGTGGAAGGCGGTGGTGAGGCCGACGACCTCGGACAGCAGGGCCGCCACCACCGCGGGGATCCCCAGCGAGAGGTAGGCCACGACGAACAGGGCGGAGAAGACCTCCCCGCGGGAACTGTCGGGTGCGTTCTGCGCGACGAGCGACGTGCCCATGAGGAACAGCAGCCCCATGCCCACTCCCGTGACCGCCGAACCCACCACGAGCCCGGGCACCGACGCCGCCGCGAGCGCCATAGAGGCCGTGGCCAGCCCCACGACGAGCGTCACGCCGCCGATCGCGACACCCCTGCGCCACTGTTCCTGACCCGCGCGCAGGTTCCACACCAGCTGGGCCAGCGCGGCGGCGGCCTGCAGGCAGGCGACCACCAGGCCGGTCACCAGGTAGTCCGACCGGCCGACGAGGTCCTTGGCGATCGCCCCGCCCAGGCCGAGGAAGACCCCGCCCACGGACCACGAGGCGATCACGCACACCGCGGCGAGGGCGAAGGCCGGACGAGCCGCGGGGGGCACCGCGATCCGCTGGACGCGCACGGCGTCCCGGAGCGTCTGGGGGCCGGCCCCCGACGTCTCGGGCACCAGGACGACCACGCCCGCGAGCAACGCGGCCAGGGCGACTCCCATCACCACGTACGGGTGGACGAGGGGCGACGACGACGAGGTGGCCACCACACCGGCCAGGAGCACACCGGCCGCGATGCCGAAGTTGGTCGTGGAGCTACTGGTGAGCGCGCCGACACGGGCGTTCCTGGTGGGGTGCAGCTCGATGATCGCCGCCGCCGCCGATCCGGTGACCAGCCCGACGCCCAGTCCCTGCACCACCCGCGCGGCGATCAGCCAGGCCACCGAGGGCGCCGCCGCGAGCCCGGCCATGCTCAGCACCAGCAGCACCAGGCCGGTGATCACCACCGGCCGGCGGCCGATCGCGTCCGACAGTCGTCCCAACAGAAGTAGCGGGACCAGGACCGCCAGCGCGTACACCGCGTAGACGACCGTGATCATGGCGCCGCTGGTCCCCCAGGCCTCCTGATAGTCCACGTACAGGGGGGAGGGCGTCGCGCTCGACATCAGCGCCGCCGTCACGACGAGCGCCATCAGGACGAACGGTGTCCACGAGCGGGAAGTGCTGTCCACGGGCGGTCCTGGGGTCGGTCCACCACGGCCCGACACCCGTCGGGCGGGGAGGGGGACGCGGGAGGGAGAGGAGTGGAGCCTAGGGGATTCGAACCCCTGACATCTGCCTTGCAAAGGCAGCGCTCTACCAACTGAGCTAAGGCCCCGTGCCACAAAGCGTGAACGCCGGACCGCGGCTAGCGATCCGGCGTCTGCCATGCGGGGGTGGGCCTAGGAGGACTTGAACCTCCGACCTCCAAATTATCAGTTTGGCGCTCTAACCACCTGAGCTATAGGCCCTCGTACCGAAGCGTTAATCTACCCGACGCGCGCGCCGCCCCCCAAATCGGGAGTCCCGCGGCGACGACGGGACCCCCGAACCGGCACCTCAGTTCCGGCGATCGCTCAGCGTCACCTGCACGCCGCCACCGGTCAGCCCGGCGGCGAGGTTGTAGATGAACACCGCGAGGGTCGTCAGGATGGCGAGCAGCAGGACGTTGAGCAGTCCCACGCCGCCGCTGTAGAGGAAGATCGTCGACGGCCCGATCGCGGCCGCCGACTCGTCACCCGCGACCCCGGAGAGCAACCCTCCGAGCCGGTCCCACACCCCCATGCCGGAGAGCAGGAGGTAGGTGACACCGATCGCCACCATCCACACCAGGTACAGGGCGAACATCAGCCCGAGCACGGTGGTGAACGCCGACCACGGGTCGATGCGTCGCAGGACGAGCACCGACTCCATCGGCCCCCGCCGCTCCGTCGGCGGAACCATGGGGGCCGCGCGACCGGCCGCGCCACCCGAGTGCGCGGTCGCGACACCGCCGGGCAGTCCCTCGGCGCGGTGCTGGGTCGCCGCGGGGAACGACGCGGTCGCGGTCGCGTCGTCGGGGGTGGTCTCCACGGCGGGGGACTCCGCCCCGGTCGTGGAGCTGGCCGACCCGCCGAAGCCCGGCGCAGGGGTGGAACCCTTGGGTGCCGGGCCGCTCTCGGGTCCGTCGCTCGGCTCGGTCATCGCCTTTTACTCCTTGTCGGACCCGGCGTCGAGCCGGTCGTCGTCGTCGGGCTCGTCGGCGTTGCGGGCGATCGCCAGCAGCGAGTCGCCCTCGGCGAGGTTCATCAGGCGCACGCCCTTGGTCTGCCGGCCCGCCTTGCGCACCTGCTTGGCGAACGTGCGGATCACGCCACCGCTGGACGTGATGGCGTAGAGCTCGTCCTGCAACTCCACGATCGTCGCACCCACGAGCTTGCCGCGCTTGGGATCGAACATGAGCGTGAGCACGCCCTTGCCGCCCCGGCCCTGGGCCGTGTACTCGGCCAGCGCGGTGCGCTTGGAGTACCCGCGCTCGGTGGCCACCAGCAGGAAGAGCTGGTTCTCGTCCATCTCCGAACGGACCACCGACATGCTGAGCAGGGCGTCGCCGTCGTTGAACCGCATCCCCATGACACCGGACGTCGCACGGCCCATCGGGCGGAGTGTGTCGTCGTTGGCGTGGAACCGGATCGACTGTCCCTTCTCGGAGACCAGGAGGAGGTCGTCCTCGGGGCCGGCGAGGGCGGCACCGACGAGCTCGTCGCCGTCGCGGAGGTTGACGGCGATGAGACCGCCCGAGCGAGGCGAGTCGTAGTCCTCGAGACGGGACTTCTTGACCAGGCCGTTGCTGGTGGCCAGGACCAGATACGGGGCGTCCTGGTACCCCTTGATCCGGATGACCCCGGCGATCCGCTCCTCCGGCTGGAACGCGAGGAGGTTGGCCACGTGCTGGCCCCGCGCGGTGCGGCTGGCCTCGGGCAGCTCGTAGGCCTTGACGCGGTAGACCCGGCCCTTGGTCGTGAAGAACAGCAGCCAGTCGTGCGTGGAGGAGACGAAGAAGTGCCGGACGATGTCGTCCTGCTTGAGCTCCGCACCCCGCACACCCTTGCCGCCCCGCTTCTGGGCGCGGTAGAGATCCGTGCGGGTCCGCTTGGCGTAACCCGTCTCCGTGATGGTGACGACGACGTCCTCGCGGGCGATCAGGTCCTCGTCGGTGACGTCGCCGTCGGCCGGGATGATCACCGTGCGTCGGTCGTCGCCGTACTTCTCGACGATCTCGCGGAGTTCGTCTCCGACGATCGCCCGCTGCCGCTCGGGCTTGGCCAGGATGTCCTTGTAGTCGGCGATCTCGAGCTCGATGGCGGCGAGCTGGTCCACGATCTTCTGCCGCTCCAGGGCCGCGAGGCGGCGGAGCTGCATGTCGAGGATGGCCTGGGCCTGGTCGTCGTCGATGTCGAGGAGGTCCTTGAGACCCTCGCGGGCGATGTCGACGGTCTGCGACCGACGGATGAGCGCGATGACCTCGTCGAGGGCGTCGAGCGCCTTGACCAGCCCGCGCAGGATGTGGGCCCGCCGCTCGGCCTCGTCCAGCAGGTACTGGGTGCGCCGGACGATGACCTCGATCTGATGCGTGACGTACAGCCGCACCAGCTGGTGGATCGGGAGCGTGCGCGGCACGCCGTCGACGATCGACAGCATGTTGGCGCCGAACGACGTCTGCAGCTGCGAGTGCTTGTAGAGGTTGTTGAGGACGACCTTGGCCACGGCGTCACGCTTGAGCGTGATGACGATCCGCAGGCCCACACGATCGGACGACTCGTCGTCGATCTTGGAGATGCCGGCGATCTTGCCGTCGCGCAGCTGCTCGGCGATCGACAGGATCATGTTGTCCGGGTTGACCTCGTAGGGCAGCTCGGTGATCACGATGACGGTGCGGTTGCCGTCCTCCTCGATGGAGGTCTTGCCGCGCATCCGGATCGAACCGCGCCCGGTGGTGTAGGCGTCCTTGATGCCCTGGTCCCCGACGATGAACCCGTGGGTCGGGAAGTCCGGCCCCTTGATGAAGCCCATGCAGGCGTCGAGCGCCTCGTCGTCCCCGGCGTCCGGGTTCTCCAGAACCCAGTAGACGGCCTCGGCGACCTCGCGGAGGTTGTGCGGCGGCATCTTGGTGGCCATTCCCACCGCGATGCCACTGGAGCCGTTGATCAGCAGGTTCGGTACCCGGGACGGCAGAACGACCGGTTCGGACGTCTTGCCGTCGTAGTTGGGCTGGAAATCGACCGTGTTCTTGTCGATGTCCCGCACCATCTCCATGGCGAGCGGGGTCATCTTGCACTCGGTGTAGCGCATCGCGGCCGCACCGTCGTTGCCGCGCGAACCGAAGTTCCCCTGGCCGTCGACCATCGGGTAGCGCATCGCCCACGGCTGGGCCAGACGGACCAGGGTGTCGTAGATGGCCGAGTCACCGTGCGGGTGGTAGTTGCCCATGGTGTCGGCGACGGGCTTCGCGGACTTCACGTAGCTACGGTCGGGCCGGTAGCCGTTGTCCCACATCGCGTAGAGAATCCGACGGTGGACGGGCTTGAGCCCGTCCCGGACGTCCGGGAGGGCCCGCCCGACGATGACGCTCATCGAGTAGTCGATGTAGCTTCTCTGCATCTCCGCCTGGATGTCGACCGGTTCGATGCGGTCGTGTCCCCCGGCGTCGGGCGGCAACGTCGTGTCCGTCATGGGCTCCTCTTCGGTTCCTCGTCGCGCTGGCTTCTCTCGCAGACGATGTCGCGGGCACGCGCGTGCTCTGACGGCGGCCGTACGACCCGCCCAGTCTATAGGTCCTGGGGAAACGGGTTCGAGGGCACGCCTCGGGCACCCTATTATCTGCGAATGGAACGGGTCCTCGACCGCGTTCGTCGCCGGGTCCTCCGGGCGTCACCGCTCCCGGACCCGGTCCTCGGCTGACCCCGTCCGCTCGCCCGGTCTCGGGTCGCCTGGTCTCGGGTCGTCTCGACGGATTGCCGTGCCCAGATGATGTGACGCACGTAACATTTCCGTCATGTCGCGCCTCCGCAGTGAACCCGGCCACCGAAACCGTCGTCTCGTGGCCGTGGCGGGAGCCGCTGTCTTTACGCTCGTCAGCGGCCTTGCCGCCCCCGCCGGCGCGCAACCGGTGACGCAGCCGACCGCGAACCGGGACGGCGTCCAGTTCGACCAACCGGGCGGTTTCTACGACACCCGGGGCCTCCCACCCTCGTCCCCGGGCGCCGTCCTCCGTGCGGAACCGGGTCAAGCCCCTGGAAGTGGTGTAACTGAATGGTGATCCTTCG
>NZ_JAALDZ010000193.1:0-7257 GCF_014145125.1 Dietzia sp. CQ4
CCGAGGGCTTCGCGACCCCCAGCCTGCACGCCTCGTACCTCCACACCCACTGGGCCGGGCACCCCGCGCTGGCGGCGAGGTTCTCGTCCGAGGTCGCCCGCGTGCACAGCACGCCGCCCGTCGACAGTGGTCGACGGGCGGCTCGCGTCAGCTGAACAGAGCGCGTTCGGTCACATGAGGTAGCACGCCTCGGTGAACTCGAAGTCGGCCGCGGTCGGCCCCTCGTACCACTCCTCCTCCAGGACGAGTCCCGTCGGGCTGTCCGCCTCGATCCGGTTGAAGATGGTTGAGCGCGAGGCGTGGTCGTTGACGTCTCCCGAGTAGTCACCGGCACCCTCGGCGAACATCCCGTTGGTATCCAGCCCGGTCAGGGAGTCGGCGGTCTCGAAGACCCCGGCCCGGGTGAGCTCGTCGTTCTCGATCGCCTGCTGGAGCAGGCCGCGGATGACGGTCTGGGCCGCCCATCCCAGCACGAACCAGTCGTTGGGCTCGGCCCCGATGGACTCGGCGTACTCGCGCATCTCGTTGTGGCCCTCGGAGTCGTAGCCCCAGGGCGCGACGGTGGCGGCGCCACGGTATCGGGCCTCGAGTGCCGGGGCGGCCTGGCTTCCCATCAGGCCCGCGCTCCAGGTGGGGGTGGCGCCGATGAACTGGCCCTCGTAGCCCTGCGCGACGGTGGCGCCCACGATGGCGCCGGTCTCGATCGCGCTGGTCGCGAGCAGGACGACGTCCGGCCGGTCCGCCAGGATCCGCTGGATCACCGCGGTCTGCTCGTCGGTGCCGCCGGGCGCCGTGGTGTACCGGGTGAACTCGACGTCGCGCTCCTCGGCGGCGATCTCCGCGCCGTTCGCGGCGTCGTCGCCGTAGTCACCGGGGAAGTGCACCATGCCGACGCTCGTGGCATCGAGCTCGTCGACCGCGTAGTCGACCATGTTCATGGCCTCGGCGCAGTAGCTGGTGCCGAACTCCAGCACGCCGTCCTCGAACAGCCAGTTCGACCCCAGCGAGGCGGGGACGGCGAGGATGTTCTGCTGCCGCGTGTCGTCGAGGATGCCGTTGGTGTGGGCCGTGCCCAGGGAGTGGGCCAGTACCAGGATCTGGTCCCTGATCTCCCGGTACTCCTGGGAGTGGGTGGTCTCGTTGTAGCCGCTGTCGCGCACGTGGGTCACCATGTCGACCTCGTAGCCGTCGATGCCGCCGTTCTCGTTGACGTTCTGCCAGTAGGCCTGCGCGCCCTCGATCATCGGCGCGCCGACCGGGGAGAACGGGCCCGTGAGGTCGGTGATCGCACCGAGGTAGATGCAGCCGTTCGACTCGTCGACGGCGTTGGGGCACGGTTCCTCGGTGACCCCGGCGACCTCGGTGTCGCCACCGTCGTCGCGGCCACAGCCCGACAGGACCAGGGCGACGGCCGCCAGGCCGGCCACCCCGCTGCGTAGTGTCTTCGACTTCATCGTCTTCTCCTCGGGTGTTCGGTGGGTGGATCGGTCGTGGGTGGGCTCAGTAGGTGAAGGGGAAGCTCTTCCAATACATCCGCATCCGCAGCCATATGCCGTACAGGCCCCGGGGCTCGAACAACAGGAAGGCCACGATGAGCCCGCCGTAGAGGATCGCCTCGACCTCGTAGATGTTCGGGCTGACGTTGGGCGCCGTGGAGATGAAGGGGATGAAGTGGGTCATCTCGGAGGAGATCCGGGGCAGCGACGCGATGAGCAGGGCGCCCATGATGGTCCCGGAGATGGTCGCGGCCCCGCCGATGAAGACGATGGCGACGAACTGGATCGACATGATCAGCCCGAACTGTTCCGGACCGAAGTGCCGGTTCGCGACGAACAGCAGCGACCCGCACACGCCCGCGTAGAAGGACGAGACCGTGAACGCGATGAGCTTGTACCGCGACAGGTCGACGCCCATGACGCCGGCCGCGATGTCGCGGTCCCGGATCGCCCCGAAGGCGCGGCCGACCCGTGAGCGGGCGATGTTGCGGGCCGCGAGCGCGCCGATCAGCAGGAGCGCGAGGAAGAACCAGTACAGCTTCTGGTCGGAGGTGAACGCACTGTCGAGCGTGAGGTCGTCGCCGAACAGCACGGGGCGGGGCGCCTCTCGTCCGACACCCTGACCACCGGTGACACTGCTCCACTCGGTGAAGACGTAGGTTCCGAGAAACACGAGACCCAGGGTCACCACCGCGAGGTACAGGCCCCGCAACCTGGTGGCGAGCGGCGCCACGATCACCCCGCAGAGCGCCGCCATCGCACCGGCGGCGAGGATCCACGCCGGGATGAAGGTGATCCCCAGGCCCAGTGCGCGCCCCTCGGGGTCACCGGCCACCACCGAGGCGGTGTACGCACCGACCCCCACGAAGAAGGCGTGCCCCAGGGAGATCTGACCCGCGTAGCCCGTGATCAGGTTGAGCCCGATGCCACCGATGGCCAGGACGAGTCCGAGCCCCAGGATCCGCAGCAGGTCATCGCTCACGTTGAACGGCAGCAGGATGGCGATGAGGACCAGCAACCCGGCGCCGAGTGCCTTGGCCCGCGTGTTGAACAGCGCCTGTTCCTGCCGGTAGCTGGAGTACAGCTCCGGTCGGCCGCGGGGCCGCCCGAAGAAACCTGTCCGTCGTCCGGTCGAGCCGCTCGACGTCCCGTGCGGCTCCGCCGCCGATACGAGTTGGCTCATACCCGTTCCACCTCCTTGGTGCCGAACAGTCCGTGGGGTCTGACCAGGAGAACGGCCAGCATGATGATCCAGGGCATCAGCGGCCCCAGGTTGGTGGTGAGCTCGGGGAACCACTGGTTGTGGTAGGTCGAGACGACGGCCTGGGCGATGCCGATGGTCAGGCCGCCGATGATCGCGCCGCCGATCGAGTCGAACCCGCCGATCACGATCGCGGGCAGCGCGATGAGCGCCACCAGCCACAGTTGGTTGCCGATCGGGCCGCCCGTCGCGGCGAAGACGCCCGCGATCGCGGCCAGCCCACCGGCCATCGCCCAGGACAGCGCGAAGATCGCGCTGGCACTGACCCCCTGGGCCATCGCCGCCTCCTGGTCCGACGCGACCGCCCGCATCGCCAGTCCGACCGAGGAGTACCGGAAGAACAACAGGAGGGCGATCACGATCACCGCGGCGGTGACGAACGCCGCCACGTGCCGGTGCTGGATGACGACCCCGCCGATCACCGAGACGTCGGTTCCCCACGGGTCCCCGACCGACCGCGGCTGGGTCCCCAGGAACATGCCGGCGATGGTGCGGATGACGATGTCCAGCCCCACGGTGATGATCGCGACGATGAACACCGCCTTGCCGATCATCGGGCGGATCGCCGCCCGTTCGACCAGCAGGGCGACGACGCCGATGCCGATGACCCCCAGGATCGCACCGACGTAGAAGCCCATCACGGGAGCCAGGAAGCTGACGATGATCGCACCGGACATGAGGAACGCGGGCTGCGCGAAGCTGATGACACCGGTGGCCTTGAAGATCATGACGAAGCCGATCGCGACGAGTGCGTAGATGGCACCCGAACCCAGACCGACGCTCAGGGCACTGAGGAACTGGGTCATCGTGCCCCCTCGTACAGCTCGTCGACGAGGTCCGCGAACATCGCCGTCACCGCCGACCGCTTGACCTTCTGGGTGGCGGTGAGCTCACCCTCGTCGTGGTCGAGCTCCTTGGGCAGCAGCGCGAATGCCTTGACCTGCTCCACGGCGTTGAACCTCTCGTTGGCGGTGTCGACCACCCCCTGCACCAGCTCGCGGACCTCGGGTTTCTCCGTCAGGTCCCGGTAGGTGGTGTAGGCGATACGTTTGCGGGTGGCCCAGTCTCCGACCGTCTCGAGCTCGATCCCGATGAGGGCGGTGAGGAACCTGCGGCCGTCGCCGATCACGAGGGCCTCCTTGATGTAGGGGGACACCTTGAGGGCGTTCTCGACCTCCGACGGCGACACGTTCTTGCCGCCGGCGGTGATGATGATGTCCTTCATCCGGTCGGTGATCTTGACGTGCGTCCCGTCGACCCACTCGCCCACGTCCCCGGTGTGGAGCCACCCCTCGGCGTCGATGGTCTCGGCCGTCTTCTCGGGGTTTCGCCAGTACCCGGCGAACACCGCCGGGCTGCGGACCAGGATCTCGCCCGTCCTCTCGTCGATCTTGAGTTCGGTGCCCTCGTGGGGTTCGCCGACGGTCCCGAGCTTGACCCGTCCGGGCTTGTTGGTGGTGGCGATCGCCGAGTTCTCCGTCATCCCGTAGAGCTCGTGCATCGGCACGCCGATCCCCATGAAGAACTTGAGGACCTCCGGGGCGATCGGAGCCGCTCCGGAGACCGCGTGCCGTGCGTACCGCAGGCCCGTCCGGACCCGCAGCGCCCGATACATGCAGATCCACCCCAGCACGTACCAGGCACGGCTGGCCGGGGTGTGCCGCCCGCCGTTAGAGACCAGCGTGTCGCCGATCCGCTCGGCCCGCGCCATCCAGAAACCCGACCACTTCCGCTTGAGCCACGTGGCGTCCTCCAGACGGATCTGGGCCGAGGCCAGGAGCTTCTCCCAGATCCGCGGCACACCCATCACCAGGGTGGGCTGCACCTCCTGGAGGTTCTGGGGCACGGTGTCGATGGATTCGGCGAAGGTCACCTGGAGTCGGCTCGCGCAGCTCATCCACGTGGTGAAGAAGCGCTCGGCGACGTGCGACAGCGGGAGATAGGTCAGCACGTAGTCGGAGGGCCCCGGGGGCGGATCGGAGGTCCCCCCGCGGGTCATGACGGTGTCGATAGCGAACTCGACGTTGGTCGTGGTGAGCATGGCTCCCTTGGGCGGGCCCGTCGATCCCGAGGTGTAGACGAGGGTGATCAGGTCGTCGGGCTGGGCCTGCTCCATCCGCCGGTCCACCGCCCCGTCGTCCTTCTGTCGGTGTTCGCGACCGAGTGCCAGGAAGTCGTCCCAGTGGATGAGGCGCTCGTCGTCGTAGTGTCCCCGGATCCCGCGCGGTTCCAGGTACACGATGTGGGTGAGGTCGGGGCACTGGTCGGAGACCGCCAGCGCCTTGTCCACCTGCTCCTGGTCCTCGGCCACCAGCAGCTTCACCTGGCTGTTCTCCAGCAGGTACCCGACCTCGGCGGCCGGGTTGGTCGGATAGACGCCCACACTGACGCCCCGGACGGCCACGGTCGCGATGTCGCAGATCAGCCACTCGGGGCGGTTCTCGCTGTGGATCGCGACGCGGTCCTGGGTGTCGATCCCGAGCGCGATCAGCGCGTGCGCGACGTCCTGGATCTGGTCCCAGTACTGGGCCCAGGTCGTCGGCTGCCAGACACCCCGGGACTTCCTGCGCAGTGCCACGTCCCCGGGGTGGGCGGCGGCGTTGTCCCGGACCCGCGTGGCCAGAGTGGTGGTGCTCATCAGCTCCCCCCTCCGTCCGCGGGCACCGCGGCCTGGCCGCCCAGATAGGCCTCCACCACCGCCGGGTGGCTCTGGACCTCCGCAGGGGTGCCGAGGGCCAGCGGGGCGCCGAAGTCGATGGCCAGCACGCGGTCCGCGATGTCCATCACCAGGCTCATGTCGTGCTCGACGAGGATCATGGGGGTCTTGAACTCCTGTCGGATCGAGAGCAGGAAGCGCGCGGTGTCCTCGGTCTCCTCGAGGTTCATCCCGGCCACGGGTTCGTCCAGCAGGAGGATCTCCGGCTCCATCGCCAGTGCCCGCCCGAGCTCGATGCGCTTCTGGATGCCGTAGGGCAGCAGGCCCACCGGGAGCTTGCGCCACGCCTGCAGTTCCAGCAGGTCGATGATCTCCTCGACCGCGGCGCGGTTCAGTTCCTCCTGGCGCCTGGCCGGCCCCACCCAGGCGATCGCCGCGAGCGTGCCGTAGCGGAACTTCACGTGCCGGCCCAGCATGAGGTTGTCGACCAACGTCAGGTTGGCGAACAACTCGACGTTCTGGAACGTCCGGGCGACCCCCAGGCGGGCGATCTTGTGCGGACGCATCCCCAGGAGCTGTTGTCCCTTGAGCTTCACCGACCCCTGCTGCGGCCGGTACACGCCCGAGAGGACGTTGAAGATGCTGGTCTTCCCGGCGCCGTTGGGGCCGATGATCGCGAAGAGCTCGTCCGGGTTGACGGTGAAGTCGACGCCGTCGATCGCCTTGAGGTTCCCGAAGGCCAGGCTCACCTGCGAGAACTCGACGACCGGGGTGGAGGTGGACGGGTTCGTCATGACGCCCACCTCTTGCGCCGCCGGTACTGTTTGACGTCGCGATAGGACTTCGTCTCGTCGGAGTCCGAGCGCGCGCCCAGGTAGAACTCGCGGATGTCGTCGTTGTCGAGCAGGTCCGCCGCGGGCCCGTCCATGACCACGCGGCCGGTCTCCACCACGTACCCGTGTCGGGCGATCGACAGCGCCATCGCCGCGTTCTGCTCGACCAGCAGCACCCCGGTCCCCTGCGAGTTGATCTCCACGATGATGTCCCGGATCTGCTCCACCATCTTGGGCGCCAGGCCCAGGCTCGGCTCGTCCAGCAGGAGGTATCGCGGTGCGGACATGAGCGCCCGGCCGATCGCCAGCATCTGCTGCTCGCCGCCGGACAGGTAGCCGGCGACTCGCGACCTGCGCTCGTGGAGGACGGGGAAGAGCCCGTAGACGCGATCGAGGCCCTCGCGGAGGTGGCGGCGCGTGACGTGCGCGCCGATGCGCAGGTTCTCCTCGACCGAGAACTCCTTGAAGATCCGTCGCCCCTCGAGGACGTGCTTGACGCCGTGTCGCGCGATCGCGGGTGCGCTCAGCGAACCGATGTCCTCCCCGTCGAGGGTGACCGACCCCTTGGTGATGGCCCCGTTGTGGACATCGAGTAGTCCGGAGAGGCTGCGCAGCAGCGTCGACTTGCCGGCTCCGTTCGCGCCCAGCAGCGCGACGACGTGGCCGTCCGGCACGTCGAAACTCGCACCTCTGATGACGAGCATCGCGTCGTCGTAGACGACCTCGAGATTACGAACTGATAACACTCGGCCTCCTGGTGTGATGGAGACCACACTATTCTCAGGTGTCCGAACATTTCTGTGTTTAGGCCGATTTCTCTGATCATGTTCTCGGCGGCGCCGGGCTGGGCGAAGTCCCTGCGGGTGGCGCCGGAGTCGTGATACGTGAGGCCAGTCCACCGTCCTCGAACTGATTGACCTGCGGCGATGCCGACCCGCGCGAGATCGGGTCCCGCGAGGACGGACGCGGCCAGGCGAGGCGTCGATCGTCTCTACACGTGTGTTAACCCCG
>NZ_JAALDZ010000194.1:0-6019 GCF_014145125.1 Dietzia sp. CQ4
TGCGCCGGGCACTGCGTCGCCGGGGGGACGAACAGACGCGCCGTCTGCGGCTGGCACGGATGCTGGGGTCCGCCGACCTCGTCGTCGTCCCCACCTCGGACGTCGACCTGCCCGAGTCCACCGTCCTGGACGTCGCCACGGTCGCGGGAATGCGTTTCATGGGGTACGAGCGCACCGACTCGCCGCTGCGCCGACGCGTCGGGGTGTTCGTGCGGGTCGGGGGCGAGGTCGACGCGGTGATCCGAGCCGGGACCGCGGTGACCCGGGCCGGGGCCGTGGCGGCCCGCGGACGGGGTGCCACGGCCCCCCGGTAGCGTTACCCGCATGCGCATCGGAATGGCTCTGAACTACAGCGGCGGCTTCGCCGAGACGGCCGCGGAGGCCGCGGACCTCGAGCGGGCGGGGCTGGACATCGCGTTCGTCCCCGAGGCCTACTCGTTCGACGCGGTGAGCCAGCTCGGGTACCTCGCGGCCAAGACCTCGACCATGGAGCTGGCCTCGGGCATCCTGCAGATCTACACCCGCACGCCCACCCTGACTGCCATGACCGCCGCCGGGCTGGACTTCGTCTCCGACGGCCGCTTCATCCTGGGCCTCGGCGCCTCCGGCCCGCAGGTCGTCGAGGGCTTCCACGGCGTGCGCTACGACGCGCCGCTGGCCCGCACGCGCGAGGTCATCGAGATCTGCCGCAAGGTGTGGCGCCGGGAGAAGCTCGTGCACGACGGGGCCAAGTACCAGATCCCGCTGCCCGCCGACCAGGGCACGGGCCTGGGCAAGCCGCTCAAGCTCATCAACCACCCGGTGCGCGAGAACATCCCGATCGTGCTGGCGGCGCTCGGGCCGAAGAACGTGCAGCTGGCCGCCGAGATCGCCGACGGCTGGCAGCCGATCTTCTTCCACCCCGAGAAGGCCCACCTGGCGTGGGGTGAGCCGCTGGCCAAGGGGCGTGAGAAGCGCGATCCCTCTCTCGGAGAGCTCGAGGTCTACGCCGGACCCCCGCTGGCGATCTGCGAGGAGAACGAGGTGCCGGGCTACCTGGACTTCGTGCGCCCGCACCTGGCCCTCTACATCGGTGGGATGGGCGCCCGCGGCAAGAACTTCTACAACGAGCTCGCGTGCCGCTACGGCTACGAGGACGAGGCCGCCCGCATCCAGGACCTGTACCTGGACGGCAAGAAGGACGAGGCCGCGGCCGCGGTGCCCGACGAGCTGGTCCGGTCGGTCTCGCTGATCGGCCCCGAGTCGTACGTGGCCGAGCGGGTCGAGGCGTTCCGTGAGGCCGGGGCCACCACCCTCACGGTCACGCCGATGGCGATGGACGCCCCCGGCCGGATCCGGTTGGTGGAGCGGTTCCGCGCGCTCTGCTGAACCCCTGGCACGACGAACGCCGGCACGACGCACGCCGGCACGACGAACGCCCCGCGGCGGTGGCTGCGGGGCGTTCGTCGTATCGGGAGTGGGGTATCGGGGGCGCGTCGCGCGGTCAGGTGAGGTCGACGACCACGTTCTTGAGCACGGGGGCGTCGTCCCGCTCGGCGGCCGTGGCCGCCACGAGCAGTCGCGAGCCGTCCTCCCACACGCGGACGCGCATGGTCTCGCCGGGGAAGAAGATGCCGCCGAACGTCACGCCGTAGCCGCGGACCCGCTCGACGTCGCCGCCCAGGACCTCGTCCACGACGGCCCGCAGCACCATGCCGTAGGAGCACAGGCCGTGGAGGATCGGCCGCGGGAACC
Organism: Dietzia sp. CQ4; assembly: GCF_014145125.1. Taxonomy (NCBI): domain Bacteria; kingdom Bacillati; phylum Actinomycetota; class Actinomycetes; order Mycobacteriales; family Dietziaceae; genus Dietzia; species Dietzia sp. CQ4. The sequence goes on from NZ_JAALDZ010000194.1 coordinate 1,735, forward strand.
CGGCCGCCTCGGCGAACGCGGGATCGGAGTGCAGGGGGTTGCGGTCCCCGCAGAGGCGGTAGAGCAGCGCCTGCTGGGGCAGGCTCGCGACCTCGATGGTGTGGTCGGCGTCCCGCTCGGGGTACTCCACCTTCTCGGAGGTCCCGCGCTCGCCACCGAAGCCCCCCTCGCCACGGGCGAAGATCCCGGATCGAGAGGTCCACAGCTTCTCGCCCTCGGCGGAGACCGTCTCGGACTCCTGGATGATCACCGCGGCCGAACCCTTGTCCTGGATCTCGGCGATCCTGGTCGTGGTGACGGCGGTGCCGGCCGCGGGGATCGGGCGGTGCACCTCGACGGACTGGCTACCGTGTACGACCTTGGCCAGGTCGATCTCGACCCCGGGGAAGGACACCCGCGGCGCCTCCGTGACGTTCATCGTGGCGGCGACGGTGGCGAACGACGGCAACACCTTGGGATGCAGGTCGTCCACGTAGTCCAACCCGGCGGTGTCCATGGGGTCCCCGGCCGCGCCGACTCCGAGTGCGTAGAGCGCAACGTCCGAGGCGGTCCAGGAGAACTCCTGCGAGGGAAGCTCGGCCCCCAGGGCAATCGAGAGGTCGATCGGCACGGTCAGACTCCCGTCTTGTCGGTGGTGGTCGGTTCGGTGGTGGTGGACCCGGCGGCGGCGCCGGCCAGCATGTGCTCGACCGCGAGGTACCCGAAGACCATCGCGGGGCCGATGGTCGCCCCGGGCCCGGCGTAGGTGTGGCCCATGACCGGCGACGACGCGTTGCCGGCGGCGTAGAGCCCCTGGATCACGGAGCCGTCCGAGCGGAGGACGCGGCCGTGGACGTCGGTGTTCGCCCCGCCCTTTGTCCCGAGGTCCCCGGGCACCATCTTGGCGGCGAAGAACGGTGCCTTGCGGACGGGACCGAGGCTCGGGTTGGGCTTGTTGGTGGGGTCGCCGTAGTAGTGGTCGTACCCCGAGACGCCCCGCTGGAAGTCCTCGTCCACGCCTCTCTCGGCGAAGCCGTTGAACCGGGCGGCCGTCTTCTCCAGCGCGTCCGCCGGGACGCCGATCAGTCCGGCGAGCTCGGCGAGCGTGTCGGCCTTGTGGAAGTTCTCCGTCTCGAGCCACTTCTTCGGCAGCGGCTGCTTCGCCTGCAATCCGGCGAAGAGATACCGGTTCTTGTACTCCTGGTCGAAGATGATCCAGGCCGGGACGTTCTCGCCCTCGGCGCCCTGCTGGTCGGCGGGGGCCTGCCCGTACTCCCCGCCGTACATCCGGTGCCCGGCCTCGACGTACGGCAGCGACTCGTTCATGAACCGCTCGCCGCGCGAGTTGACGAGGAACGAACAGGGCAGCGAGCGCTCGGCGAGCGCGAACCACGGACCGCGGGGGAGCAGGATCGTGGGACCCCACCAGGCGTCCTCCATGAAGGCCAGTTCCGCCCCCACCTTCTCCATGTACTCGATCCCCTCGCCGGTGTTGCCGGCGGCGCCGACCGTCCACGAGGTGGGGATGGGCTGACGCTGGTACTTGTCCCGCATCTCCTGGTTGTGCTCGAACCCGCCCGAGCCGATGATCACGCCACGTCGGGCGCGGAGGGTCTGCTCCTCGCCGCCGCGGGTCACGGTGATGCCGACGACCCGCTCGTCCAACCCGCTGCCCTCGGTGACCAGACCGGTCATCGGCGTGTTGAGCCACACCGGGACACCCGCGTCCAGGAGGCCCTTGCGCATGGCGGCGATGAGCGCGCGGCCCATGCCCACCATGTTGGCCCCCCGGGCCTTCGCCAGCAGCATGCGCATCGTCACACGGACGGAGCGCCGGAAACCCTTGGTGGTGGGGCGCTGGAGGAGGTTGAGCCAGCGGTAGTCGGACTGCTTGACCACCATGTTCGCCGGAGCCTTGGCGTAGGGGGGCTCGAGCCGCGCGGCCTCGGAACCCAACTGGCGCAGGTCGAACGGCTTGGGCTCGACGGACCTGCCGCCGAGTCGTCCTCCCGGGGACTCGGGGTAGTAGTCCGAGTAGTCGACCACCCACTCCATCTCGAGGGGGGAGTTGGCGAGGACGAAGTCCAGGACCTCGGGGCCGCGGTCGACGTACGCGTCGATCCGTTCCGGGGCCACGACGTCGCCGACGATCGCCCGGAGGTAGGTCCGGGCGGCCTCCGGGGTGTCCTGGACGCCGTCCCGTCGGAGGACGGAGTTCCCCGGGATCCACACGCCGCCGCCGGAACGGGCGGTGGAGCCGCCATAGTGCGGTGCTTTCTCCACGAGGACCACGCTGAGGCCCTTCTTCGCTGCTGCGAGGGCGGCCGTCATGCCTGCTCCACCGCTACCGACGACGACGACGTCGAACTCCTGGTCTGCCATGTAGAACACGTTATAGAACCGGGGGCTCGAGCGCCACACGGTCGAGGTAGCATCCCGGTCATGCTCAACGAGGAGACCCGCGCCACACTCGCCCAGCGACTCTGGGACGCCGAGGCCGACGTGGCGCCCATCGCGCCGCTCACCGACGACCATCCCGAAATGACCCCGGACGACGCGTTCGAGATCCAGCTCGTCAACATCCGCCGCAAGCTCGAGGCCGGCGCGGTGGTCACCGGACACAAGGTGGGTCTGGCCTCCAAGGCCATGCAGGAGATGATGGGCGTCGACGAACCCGACTACGGCCATCTCCTCGACACGATGGAGTACCCGGAGGGGGCGCCGGTCGAGGCTGCCCGGTTCTGCTTCCCGCGCGTCGAGGTCGAGGTGGGCTTCATCCTCGGCGCCGACATCCCGCCAGAGGGGTGCTCGCAGGAGGAGGCCGCCGCCGCCATCGAGTGGGTCGTGCCCTCGATCGAGCTGATCGACTCGCGCATCCGCGACTGGAAGATCACCCTGCCCGACACGATCGCCGACAACGCGTCGTCCTGCGGGTATGTCGTCGGGCAGCAGCGCGTGCGGCTGACGGACCTGGACGTCGCCGCGATCGATGCGACCCTCTACAAGAACGGCGAGTTCCTCGCGTCCGGCCGCTCCGACGCGGTCCTGGGCAACCCGCTCAATTCGGTGGGCTGGTTGGCCTCGACGGTCGCCAAGTTCGGCGTCCGCCTGCGCAAGGGAGACGTGATCCTGCCCGGCACCGCGATCCGTGCGATGGACGCTGCGCCCGGCGATTCCTTCCGCGCCGAGTTCGCCGGCCTGGGGGACGTGACCATGGAGTTCCGCTAGCGCGGGGGGCAGCCAGTGCGGGGGTTCGGCTGCGACGCTCACGTTCCCTCGGCTCTCGTCACGTCCGGTCCGCCGCCATCGCGCGACTGGCGGCCGCGGCCACCCTGGTGACCAGTGGCTCCAGGCGAGTGAGTGCAGCACCGTCCGCCGCGCTAGCGGAGAGCGCCGCCACCGCTCGTGTTCCGCAGGCGCCGTCCTCGTCGTCGTCGAACACGGGCGCGGCCACGCAGTAGAGGCCGGGCGTGAGCTCGGCGCGATCCACCGATCGCCTTCTGCGCCGGATCTCCGCCAGCTCCACGGCGAGCGCATCCGGCGAGGTGAGCGTGGTGTCGGTCCAGGCGATCAGCGGGCCCTGCGACACCCGCTCGGCGGCGGCGTCGTCGAACGCCAACATCGCTTTGCCCACTCCGGTGCAATAGGCCGGCAGTCCGCCGCCGATCCGCGACGGCGACGGGATCGGCCGCGGACCGTGCAGCTTATTGAGGTACACCACCTCGTCACCGTGCAGCGTGGCCAGGTGCACCGTCGCCCGGGTCGCCTCGAAGAGGTGCGCGAGGAACGGTGTGAGTACGCGGCGGGTCCGCTCGTATGCCGGCGAGGCAGGAATCGGATCCAGCTCATGCACCAGCGGCCCCAGTCGATAGCGCTGGCCGATGCGCGTGACCGCATCGTTTCGCTCGAGTGCGGCCAGGAGGCGAAGGGTCGTGGACTTGGCCAACCCGGCCTCGCGGGAGATCTCGCTCAGTGTCAGGCCGGTTCCCGCCGCCGTCACCCGCAGTACGTCGAAGGCGCGATCGACGGGGGAGACGGGCGGTTCGGACATGTGGTGAGTGTAGCGCGGAGGTCCGACATCGAGTGACGGATGATTCGAACGCTTGCGCTAGTGAGGTGGTGACATTAGAGTAGTACGTATGTTCGATACGGGCGCCGCGGGGGAGGTTGGTCGGTAATGAGTGCGACGACGACGAGTTCGGCGGCGTTCGGGGCGCTTCGCGCCGTGCCGGAGGCTCTCGACACGTTGGGCGCCGAGGCGTTGAGCGAGGTGGCGCGGTCGGCCACTCTGGCGCAGAACCTCGCC
>NZ_JAALDZ010000195.1:0-11487 GCF_014145125.1 Dietzia sp. CQ4
GCCCCGGTACCCGCCTCGTGGGCGGGTACCGGGGCGCTCGTCGTCGCGGCCCGGCCGGCTGTCAGCTGGGGCCGGGGTTCCCCGGGTCGTCGCCCGAGACGCGGTGCGTCAACGACCTGTCGGTCTCGTTGAAGCGGCGGACCAGCTCCTCGTTGGAGGCGGAGGAGTGCTCGGGATCGTCCTCCGCCAGGGTGGCGTACTCGCCGGTGGCGAGGAAGATCACGCGCTGCGCCACCTCCACCGCGTGGTCCGCGAACCGCTCGTAGTAGCGACCGAGGAGGGTGACGTCGACCGCCGACGCCACTCCCCACTTCCACTCCCGCACGGTGAGCAGGGTGAACAGGTGGCGGCGGAGGTCGTCGACGGCGTCGTCCTGCTGGGCCAGGGTGGCGGCCTGCTCGGCGTCCCGGTTGAGCAGCACCTCGGTGGCGGACCGGCCGAGCGAGACCGCGACCCGGCCCATCTCGGCGAAGTACCCGTTGACGGGCTCCGGGAGCACGCTCTCCGGATGCCTCCGACGGACGATCTTGGCGACGTGCCCTGCCAGCGTGCCCATCCGGGTGAGGTCCTGGACGAGCTGGATGGAGGTGACCACCTGCCGGAGATCACGGGCGACCGGCGCCTGGAGGGCCAGGAGCGCGAACCCGCGTTCCTCGTTCTCGGTCGCCAGCCGGGACATCTCCGTCGAGGACTGGAGAACCCTCTCGGCGGCCACGAGGTCGACCTGGAGGAGGGCGTGGGTCGCCAGCTCCATGTCGTCGGTGGCGAGGGAGCACATCCGGGCCATCGAGGTGGCCAGATCCGCGAGTTCTTCAGAGTAGACGAGACGCATGTGAACCAGCATACGGGCATGTCAACCGCACTATCGATACCGGCGATGAACGGCCGATGAACAGGGGGACACGTCATCCGCGCCGGTGCCGGAGGTGCCGGTTCAGCCGCCCGAGTTCTCCGCGTCCGCACCCTCGAGAGCCACCGCGTCGTCCTCCGGATCGTCCAACCACCCCTCGGGCAGGAGAACCCGGGAGGGCGATCCCTGGCGGCCGCGCGGGCCGTACCCGTCCGCGGGGAAGGGCTCGTCGGCGGGGAGATCGGCGAGCATCTCCGCGAGGTCGTCCAGGGTGCGGACGGCCGCCAGGGCCACCCGCTTGCCGGAGCCGGCAGGGAACCCCCGCAGGTACCACGCCACGTGTTTGCGGATGTCGCGCATCCCCTTGTTCTCACCGTGGTGTTCGGCGAGGAGTTCGCCGTGGCGGTACATGATGCGGCCGACCTCGCCGAGCGTGGGCGGGGCCGGTGCCTCGCGCCCGTCGAGGGTGGCGGCGAGCTCGGAGAAGAGCCACGGCCGGCCCAGACAGCCCCGGCCGATCACGACGCCCGCGCACCCGGTCTGCTCCCGCATCCGGACGGCGTCCTCGGCGGAGAAGATGTCGCCGTTGCCCAGCACCGGGACATCAGAGACCGCGCCGATGTGCTCGACCAGGCGGGAGATCTGCGACCAGTCCGCCTCGCCGGAGTACCGCTGGGCGGCGGTCCGTGCGTGCAGTGCGACGGCCCTGGCGCCCTCGTCGACGGCGATGCGGCCGGCGTCGAGATGGGTGTGGTGCTCGTCGTCGATCCCCACCCGCATCTTCACCGTGACCGGGATGTCGGTGCCCTCGGTGGCCCGGACCGCCGCGGCGACGATGGAGCGGAACAGCCGCCGCTTGTAGGGGATCGCCGACCCGCCGCCGCGTCGGGTGACCTTGGGGACCGGGCACCCGAAGTTGATGTCGATGTGGTCCGCCAGGTCCTCGTCGACGATCATCTTGGCGGCCGCGTAGGTGTACTCGGCGTCCACCGTGTACAGCTGCAGGCTGCGCGGGGACTCGTCGGGCGCGAACGTGGCCATGTGCAGGGTTCCCGGCTGGCGTTCGACGAGCGCCCGCGCCGTCACCATCTCGCAGACGTAGAGCCCGGACACCGAACCCTGCTGCTCACGTTCGAGTTCGCGGCACAGCGTGCGGAAGGCGACATTGGTGACGCCCGCCATCGGCGCCAGGACGACCGGTGAGGCGAGCTCGAGGGGGCCGATGCGCAGGGCGGGCCCGCCGGTGGCGGTGGGTGCGGACATGATCCGAGTGTCCCAGCGCGGGGCGGGCAGGTCCAATGGGGGCGCCCTGTGCCGCCCGGCCGATCGTGGTGCCCCCAGTCGGGCTCGAACCGACGACCTGCGGATTAAAAGTCCGTAGCTCTACCAACTGAGCTATAGGGGCGTCGGTCACGATACCGTCCCCGTTCGCGCCGACGGGCGTCGGCTCGGGCGTGGTTGGTTTAGACGTCTGCTGGGCCGTGCCCTAAACTCGAACGCGCTGCGGCCCGGCGATCCCGGACGTGGCGTACGCCCCCTTCGTTTAGCGGCCTAGGACACCGGCCTTTCACGCCGGCAGCGCGGGTTCGAATCCCGTAGGGGGTACGAGGTCAGGAGTCCCGGTCACCGTTCGTCGGTGGCCGGGACTTCTCTCGTCTGCGGGCCGGGTGTCGTCGGCCCCCTTTCTGGCGCCCCGGGCGTCGCCACCGGGATCCACCGAACCCGTTCCGAGCTGCCCTGGAACCACCGCCGGTCCCGCGATTTGCGTCCGGCGTGAGCGTCGATTACTGTTCTGTCTCGTGCGAAAAGCACGGCCCTGTGGCGCAGTTGGTTAGCGCGCCGCCCTGTCACGGCGGAGGTCGCGGGTTCGAGTCCCGTCAGGGTCGCAGGAGACAACCGGCGCATTCGGTTTACCGGATGCGCCGGTGGTCTTATGGCCAGGTAGCTCAGTTGGTACGAGCGTCCGCCTGAAAAGCGGAAGGTCGTCGGTTCGATCCCGACTCTGGCCACCGAGAGCGCAGCGCGCCGGAGGGTTTCCCTCCGGCGCGTTCGTCGTTTCGGGGAACCCCCGTCGGTCGTTATAGCGTGGACGCCATGCCATCGACTGCCACCGAGGTCCGTGACGTGCCGGACAGGTCCCGTACAGGAACCCGGTGGGGGATAGTCGCCGCGGTCAGCGGCCTGGTCGGGATCCTCCTCGCGATCATCGTCCCGCTGCTCCCGGTCACCCAGACCACCTCGACGATCAGCTGGCCGGAGGCCGGGACCCTCGACCCGGTGACGGCGCCCCTCGTGGCCTACTACCCGCTCGACCTGGCGGTGGACGTCCCGTGCGCGGCGGTGGGGGAGCTCCGGGACCAGGGCCGTGAGGACGGGGTGCTCGTGTCCACGGCGCCCCGTCAGGCGGGAGAGAACGCGGGCGCGCGTGCGCTCGTGGTGTCCGTGGCCGGCCCCACCGTCGAGGTGCGCAGCCGGAACGTGCTGGTCGCGGCCGCCCCCACTGACGCGGTCGCCTCACCCGGGGCGTGCTCGGTGATCCGCGTCGTGGCCGACTCCGGTTCGATCGGCGCGGAGTTCGTCGGTCTCGCCTCGGACGACGGCGAGGTGGGCGGGCGGATCGACCAGGATCTGCGGCCGCAGGTCGTCGGGGTCTTCACTGATCTGCAGGGGCCGGCGCCCGAGGGGATGTCCGTCGACATCACCGTCGACTCCCGCTACACCACGCAGGCGACCGTGATCAAGCAGATCGCGATCGTGGTCGGGATCCTCGCGATCGTCGTGGCGCTGGTCGCCCTGCACCGACTCGACCTGCGCGACGGGCGGGTCGGCCGACGGGTCCTGCCGCGCCGGTGGTGGAAGCCCCGCCCCCTGGACCTGGTGGTCGTGGCCACGCTCCTGGTCTGGCACGTGATCGGGGCCAACACGGCGGATGACGGGTACATCCTCACCGAGGCGCGTGCCGCCGTCTCGAGCGGCTACATGCCGGAGGTGTTCCGGTACTACGGCGCCCCGTACGCGCCGTTCGGGATGCCGTACTACCTGTACACGGCGATCAGCTCCGTCACCGTGGGCAGTATGTGGCTGCGCCTGCCGGCGTTGCTGCTGGGGATCGCGTCGTGGATGCTGCTGTCCCGCGAGGTGATCCCGCGACTGGGCATCGCCGCCCGCCGTGCGTCGGCCGTCCGGTGGAGTACCGCCGCGGTGTTCCTCGCGTTCTGGCTCACCTACAACAACGGGCTGCGCCCCGAGCCGATCGTGGCCTTCGGTGTGCTGGCCACCTGGGTCTCGCTGGAGCGCGCCCTGGCCACCGGCAGGCTGTTGCCCGCGGCCACAGGCTTCATCATCGGCGGGCTCACCCTGTCCGCGGCGCCCACGGGCACCTTCTGCATCGCGGCGATCATCGCGGCCTCCCGACCGCTGTTGCTGCTGGTGGTCCGGCGGGCACGGCGCGACGGCTGGATCCCGACGGTGGCCCCCCTGTTCGCCGCCGGTCTCGGCGTGCTGCACCTGATCTTCCTGGACCAGCCCCTGGTGACCACGCTGCAGTCGTCGGCGCTGCTCGGCGACGTCGGCCCCACCGGGCGCTGGTTCGAGGAGGTGTGGCGGTACGAGTGGCTCATGAACCCGACGCCGGACGGGTCCCTGGCCCGCAGGTTCGCGGTCCTGGCGATGTTCCTGTCGCTGATCACGTGCGCCGCGATCCTGTTCCGCAAGGGGCGGATCCCCGGCGTGGCCGTGGGCCCCGCCCGACGGATCGTGGGTCTGGCCGCCATGTCGATCGCGTTCATGGCGCTCAACCCCACCAAGTGGACCCACCACTTCGGTGCGTTCGCCACGATCGGCGCCGCGCTGGCGGCCCTGGTGACCATGGCCGTCCTGCCGGCGGCCACCCGGTCGCTGCGCAACCGGATGCTGTTCCTCGCCGCGGTGTTCTTCGTCCTGGCCCTGAGCTTCACCTCCACCAACGGCTGGTGGTACATCTCGATCTACGGCATCCCGTGGGGTGGCGTGCAGCCCGCGATCGCCGGGATCACGTTCTCCTCGGTATTCCTCGGGCTGATGGTCATCGCGCTCCTGCTCGCGCTGGTCCTGCACTACCGGGAGCCGTTCGTGCGGCCCACGGGGTCGGGGCCCGCCGATGCCGATCGCGGCCCGGTCGTCAGGGTCCTGCGAGAGGTCGCGCACGCCCCACTCGGGCTCGCGGCGGCCCTCGTCGTCGTCGTCATCGTGGCCTCCATGGCCGCCGCGGTCCGCAACCAGTACCCCGCCTACTCGGTCGGCCTGCAGAACCTGCGGGTGCTGTCCGGGGAGCCGTGCGGTATCGCCGACATGGTGCTCGCCGAGCCCGACGCCAACGCGGGACTGCTCGCCCCGGTCGGTGACCCCCGTGACCAGCTCGAGGCGGGCGCGCAGCCGGTGGAGTTCATCCCCGACGGCATCCCCACCGACCTCACCGCCACCCAGGCCGTGGACACCGACACCCCGGGAACCGGGGAGGACTCCGACGCCACCGCCACCACCGCCGGCACCGAGGGCGGAGTGCGCGCGGGGGAGGGCATCAACGGCAGTCACGCCGTCCTGCCCTTCGGTCTCGACCCGGCCCGCGTCCCCGTGCTCGGCAGCTACCAGACCGGCCCGCAGTTCAACGCCGAGACCACCACGGACTGGTACCGGCTCCCCGAACGGGACGAGGAGAGCCCGCTCATCACGATCGCGGTGGCCGGCTCGTTCGCGCCGGACGCGATCCGCGTGGAGTTCGCCACCGCAGCCGACCGGTTCGAGCCGGCCGGTTCGGTCCTGCCCGTCGACATCGGCCCGGCGCCGTCCTGGCGGAACCTGCGCGTGCCCGTCGACACCCTGCCCACCGACGCCACGGCGATCCGGCTCGTGGTGCGCGACCTGGACCCGGACCCGTCGCGGTGGATCGCGTTCACCCCGCCGCGCATGCCGGAACTGGTGACCATGCAGGAGCTCGTCGGTGACTCCCGCCCGGTGCTCCCCGACTGGGCGGTGGCCTTCCACACCCCGTGTCTGCGACCGTTCGAGGAGTACGCCGGTATCCACGAGCTGCCCGAGTACCGGGTCCTGCCGGATCGCGACCTCGCGGTGAGTTCCACCAACACCTGGCAGGCGTGGGACGGTGGCGGGCCCCTCGGGTTCATCGAGTTGCTCCTGGCCGGCGAGACAGTGCCGACCTATCTGGAGCACGACTGGTCACGGGACTGGGGTTCGCTGGTGCGCTACGAGCCGTTGGTGCCCGCGGCCCGGGAGGCGACCATCGACCACGGTGAGGCCGTACGGTCGGGGCTGTGGAACGGGGGACCGCTCGCCAGATGACCGGCTAGCATCGGCCCCGGAGACTTTTTACAAGGAAGTCCAAGTATCCCCTGACGCAGACTGGAGCACGCGATGTCCGTGACCGAGAAGCAGTTCGAGAACATCCTGGTGGAGCAGAGCGACCGCGTCGCGGTCATCACGCTGCACCGACCCAAGGCGCTCAACGCGCTGAGCAGCGGCATGGAGAAAGAGGTCGTCGAGGCCGTGGAGGGTCTCGACTCCGACCCCGGCGTCGGCTGCATCGTCATCACCGGTTCGGAGAAGGCCTTCGCGGCCGGCGCCGACATCAAGGAGATGAAGGACAAGAGCTACCCCGGGATCTACCTCGAGCGCTACTTCGGCGACTGGAAGCGACTCACCGCCGCGCGCACGCCGATCATCGCGGCCGTGTCCGGGTTCGCCCTCGGCGGCGGGTGCGAGCTGGCCATGATGTGCGACATGATCATCGCCGGTGACAACGCCAAGTTCGGCCAGCCCGAGATCACCCTCGGCGTCATCCCGGGCATGGGCGGCTCGCAGCGGCTCACGCGCGCGGTGGGCAAGGCCAAGGCCATGGACCTGTGCCTCACCGGCCGACAGATGGACGCGGACGAGGCGGAGCGCTCCGGCCTGGTCACCCGCGTCGTCCCCGCCGCGGACCTGCTCGACGAGACCATGAAGGTCGCCGGGAAGATCGCCTCGATGAGCAAGACCACCGCCATCGCGGCGAAGCAGGCGGTCAACCGGTCCTTCGAGACCACGCTCGAGGAGGGGCTGCTCGCGGAGCAGAACGCCTTCTACGCGCTCTTCGCCACCGAGGACCAGACCGAGGGGATGTCGGCGTTCGCCGAGAAGCGGAAGCCCGAGTGGCGCCGCTGAGGGACCAGCCCACGCACGGGCATCTCGCCGGGGGCGGTGGCGTGAGCGGGGACGCCCGCCGCGCCCCCGGTGAGCCCCTGCCCGTGTTGGTCCTCACTGGTTACCTGGGTGCCGGCAAGACCACGCTGCTCAACCACCTGCTGTCCGGCACGCCGGGCCTGCGCATCGGCGCGATCGTCAACGACTTCGGCGAGATCGACGTGGACGCCACGTCGGTCGCGGGGCGCGTGGACTCGATGATCTCGTTGGCCAACGGGTGTGTCTGCTGCGAGGTCGACGCGAGCGAGCTGGGAGACACCCTGGCCGGTCTGGCCGACCCCGAGCACGGGCTCGACCTGGCGGTGATCGAGGCCAGCGGGCTGGCGGAGCCGGCGATCCTGTCGCGCATGGTCCACGAGGTGCCGCGCGAGGTGGTGCGGCACGCGGGGATGGTCCAGGTCGTCGACGCGGAAGGGCTCGACGACGCCCTGGCGCGGCACCCGCGGTTGACGGCGCACCTGGCGGAGGCGGACCTCGTGGTGGTCAACAAATGCGATCTCGTGGACCGCGCTCGATTCGACCGCATCCGCGACACGATCCGCCGGCACGCCCCCCGGGTCGCCGTTCTGCCCGCGGTCCGGGCGGCCGTGCCGACGGGTCTGTTGCTGGGGATGGAGCCGGACCGGGACACCGCCGCCGGGTCGGAGGACGGCCGGGAGCCGTCGGACGGCCGTGCCCACCCGCACGACCACGACCATCTCCACGACGGCTACCGGGCGTTCACCGTGATCCCGTCCGGGCCCCTCCACCCCCGCCGGTTCCTGTCCGCGCTCGCCTCGCCGCCGACCGGTGCCTACCGCGCCAAGGGCACGGTGACCCTGGGCACCGCCGACGGACCACGGCGCTACGAGGTCGCGCTGGTGGGGCGCCGGCTCGAGCTCCGTGCGGGCGGAGAGGGCACCGAGGGGATGGTGATGATCGGCGTCGATCTCGACGACGACGAGGTGACCCGGTTCCTCGACGACTCCGTGCTGGCGCCGGGGGAGGCGGTCGACGCGGACGCCGATCTGGGCCTGCACCCGTACCTGGTGGGCGACCCGGACTCCAGTGACGTCGAGGAGTGGATCTACGACGAACAGCGCGTCGCGCCCCTCACCGGAGCGGCCGCGATGCTGGCGGATCCCGAGGATCCCGAGGCATTCGATCCAGCTTTCACTCCCTGAGTGCACTCCGGTTGGGAAGCGGGGTGGGGCACCCCCGGGGACATCGGTCGTCGGCGGCCGACTGGGATCGGCATCAGCCCGGCCACGTGCGTATAGTGGCGCTGACGATGGTGATGTGTGGCACTTGCGGGGGGTCGTCCCCTACTCGCGGTGGGGGTATGCCACGGACGTGGGAGGAGACCTCATGGACGAGGAGAATGCCGGCCGTGGTGTAGCCGGGAGTGCCGCGAGCGATGCGCAGCGGCGTCGGCGTGATCTGGCGTCCGTCCGCAGCGCGATCTCCGCCCTGCGGGAGGCCACGGGCATCCCGGTGACCATCGGTGGGGTCGTCGGAGAGGGCCACACCCTCGTGCTCTCCGAGTCCCTCGGGATGCGCACCTCGGCGATGAAGGACCTCACCGTGCACTACGGCGCCGGCGTCGGTGGTCGGGTCATGGCCACCGGGAAGCCGGTCGGGGTGGCCGACTATCCGCGCGCCGGGGTGATCACCCACGAGTACGACCTGCCCGTGCTGTCCGAGGGGTTGCGGTCGATGGCGGCGATCCCGGTCGTGGTGGGCAAGGACGTGCGGGCCGTGCTCTACGCCGGCGTGCACTCCTCGGTCCGTTTCGGCGAGAAGGTCCTCAACCAGATGGCGGCCACGGCCCGCGCCCTCGAGCAGGAGATCGCGGTCAACGACGCCCTCGCGGCCCGGGGCGCGGCCCCGATGGGCCCGGGAGCGGGTGAGGGGCGCTGGGACGACGTCCTGTCCAACGAGCGCATGCGCGACACCCATGCCCGGCTGCGGATGCTGGCCTCCCGGACCGAGGACCCGGACGTGCGTGCCGAGCTCGAACGGATCTGCGCCGAGATGGTCTCCCCGCCGCCGGAGATGCCCACGGCACGCCTGTCGCGCCGCGAGCTCGACGTGTTGGCCTGCGTCGCGCAGGGCAAGACGAACATCGAGACGGCCGCCGACATGGGGATCGGTGCGGAGACGGTGAAGAGCTACCTGCGCTCGGTCATGCGCAAACTCGATGCGCACACCAGATTCGAGGCGGTCAACGCGGCGCGTCGGATGGGCGTTCTGCCCTGACCCCCGGGGCGGCTGCACGCTCGGGCACGGCGGCCGGGGTCCGGCGGCGCCGGACCGATCAGCCGCGATCGGCGCCGCGCTCGCCGCCGGGAACCCAGAGGACGTCGCCCTCCGGATTGGCCACCCGCCCCAGGACGAACAGAAGGTCCGACAGGCGGTTGAGATACTTGGCCGGCAGCACGGACGTTGTCTCGGGGTATGCCTCGACGGCGGCCCAGGCGGCCCGCTCGGCGCGCCTCACCACCGTCCGGGCGACGTGCAGGTGGGCGGCGCCGGGGGTTCCACCGGGCAGGATGAACGAGGTCAGGTCGGCGAGTTCGGCGTTGAACTCGTCGATCCACCCCTCCAGTCGCTCGATGTAGGACTGCTCGATCCGCAACGGGGGGTACTCGGGGGCCTCGACAACAGGAGTGGAGAGGTCGGCCCCCGCGTCGAAGAGGTCGTTCTGTACGACCCGGAGCACGGAGCCGATGCGGTTGTCGAGATCGCCGCAGGTCAGGGCTACCCCCAGGGCGGCATTGGCCTCGTCGCAGTCCGCGTAGGCGTCCAGTCGGGCGTCGTTCTTGCTCACCCGGGAGAAGTCGGACAGTCCCGTGGTGCCGTCGTCGCCGGTCCGGGTATAGATCTTGGTGAGATGCACAGCCATGACGCCAACCTACGCGTGCGCGGTCGAGCGGTCGCGTGGTCGTCTCGCGCGGTCCCTTTGGTCGCCTCGCCCGGTCGCGCGTTGCCGTGGTCGCCTCGCCTGTTCGCGTGGCCCCGAGGGTGCGCGGGCTCCGCTGGTCGCCCCGGTTCTCGCCTAAGGTGGACGCGTGAGCGGTAACCCCACGTCCCGCGAGGAGAGCTTCCTCGTCACCGGCGGCACCAGACTGGCCGGCGAGGTCTCTGTCGCCGGCGCCAAGAACAGCGTGCTCAAGCTGATGGCGGTGGCACTGATGGCGGAGGGGCGGACCACACTGACCAACTGCCCGGACATCTCCGACGTGCCCGCGATGGCCGACGTGCTGCGGCACCTGGGGTGCACCGTCGAGATCTCGGGCGGAACGGTGGTGATCGACACGCCGGCGGACCTGGGGCACGTCTCGGACGACAAGGCCGCGCAGCGGCTGCGGGCATCCGTCTGCATCCTCGGACCCCTCGTCGGTCGCTACCACCGTGCCGAGCTGGCGATGCCGGGCGGAGACGCGATCGGGGACCGGCCACTCAACTGGCACCGCGAGGCGCTCGAGAAGCTGGGCGCCACCACGAGGATGGATCACGGCCGACTGGTCGCCGAGGCCACCGAGCTGACGGGCGCCAGGTACACGCTCGCGTTCCCCTCCGTGGGTGCCACGGAGACGTTTCTGTTCGGCGCGGTTCTGGCCCGCGGCACCTCGACGCTGGTCAACGCCGCCCGGGAGCCAGAGATCGTCGACATCTGTGACCTGTTGTCCAAGATGGGTGCCCGCATCAGCGGGGCCGGGACGAGCACCATCACCATCGACGGTGTCGAGACACTGACGCCGGTGAGTCACCGGGTGATAGGGGACCGGATCGTCGCCGCCACCTGGGCGATGGGCGCCGTGATGACGCGGGGTGACGTAACCGTCACCGGCATCGATCCCATGTTCATCCACGTGGTGCTGGAGAACCTCCGCGGTGCGGGGGCGCAGGTCTCGACCGGTCCGGACTGGGTCCGGGTCATCCAGGAGGGCCGTCCCCGCGCGCGGGACGTGCGGACCCTGCCGTTCCCCGGCTTCCCGACCGACCTCCAGCCGATGGCGATCGCCCTCGCCTCCGTGGCGGACGGCGCGTCCGTGATCACCGAGAACCTCTTCGAGGCACGATTCCGCTTCGTCGAGGAGATGGTGCGCATGGGAGTCGATGCCGAGACCGACGGGCACCACGCGAAGATCCGGGGCCGTGAACGCCTGGACTCCGCGACCGTGTGGGCCAGTGACATCCGCGCCGGCGCGGGACTGGTCCTCGCCGGGATGTGCGGGGACGCCGTGACCGAGGTCTGCGAGATCTTCCACATCGACCGCGGGTACCCGGACTTCCTCGAGAAGGTGCGGTCCCTGGGGGGCCGGATCGAGCGTGTTGACACCCACAGGTGACACGAGCAGCGTCGCGTCTTTCTGGCCGTTGACCTGGCGATTTGCGTTTGGGTTCACGTCTGCGTAACT
>NZ_JAALDZ010000196.1:0-8190 GCF_014145125.1 Dietzia sp. CQ4
GTCCACGCCCGGCCGTGGCTCGACTCCCGGGGGGTGTGCACCACCGCCGGGCTCGCGCACGTCCCCGACGGCAGCCGGGTGGAGGTCGCCGGCGCGGTCACCCACCGGCAGCGGCCCGCCACCGCCGAGGGGGTGACCTTCCTCAGCCTCGAGGACGAGACGGGCATGACCAACGTCGTGTGCTCGGTGGGACTGTGGGCGCGCTACCGCCCGATCGTGTCGGCCGCCCCGGCGCTCATCGTCCGCGGCACCGTGGAGAACCGCTCGGGCGCGGTGAGCGTCGTGGCGGACAAGATCGAACGCCTCCACCTGGGGATGGCGATCGGCCGCAGCCGGGACTTCCGGTGATCATCACTCCCGGCCCCGGCCCCGGCCCCGGCCCCGGCCCCGGCGCCGGTTCAGACGTAGCGGAAGTCCTCCCCGCGCGCCCACTGCACCAACCTGTCGGCGGTGTCCCGGCGCGAGGGCGGGTGGTAGCCGAACACCTGGACGGCCTCGAAGGCGTAGGCGAGCTCCGGGTCCTGCATGTAGGCGAACCCCCCGACGGCCTCGCGGACCATCGACTGCACCCTCACCAGTGCGTCGCGCATCGACCACCGGACCAGCGCGAGACGAGCCGAGACGTCGCCACCGCGAGCACCCTCGTCGAACTCGCGAGCCACCGCGTGCAGGGCGGTCCGCATGGTCTCGACCTCGGCGAGCGCCGAGGAGAACAGCTTCGGGTCGAGGCGGTCGCGATCGGTGAGCCGCTCGACCATACGCGTGGCCACCCCGAGATAGCAGGCGCTGATGAGCAGCCCGAACCACAGGTAGCCGGTCATCTCGTGCACATCGTCGGGATCGTTCTCGGAGGTCAGGAAGACCATGTCGGACTCGACCCGGACGTCGTCGAGGATGAGCGCGTCGCTCTCGGCCGCCGCGAGGACGGGGCTCTTCCAGAACTCCTCCCGACGCAACCCCTCGGCACCGTCGAAGACCAGGACGACGGCCCGCTCGGAGTCGTCCACGAGGGCGCTCGCCACCAGGAGACTCATGGACCTCGACAGGCTGCAGGGGGCCTTGCGGCCGGAGAGGAGATAGTCGTCACCGTCCCGGCGGGCGGTCATGGTCGGGCGGAACACCGATCCCCCGGGGGAACCCTCGGAGAAACCGGAGGCCATCACGGTGCCGCCCTCGACCAGCGCCCTGATGAGGTCGCGCTCCTCCTGCGAGGCGTCCTCGGCGGCCTCGAAGAGGGTCGCGCACGACAGGTGGTGCATCGTGGTCGCGGCCGCGAGGGAGGGGGCGACCGCGCCGATGGCGGTCTGGAACCGCACCGCGTCGACCGCGCTCGCGCCCGCACCGCCCAGCGCGGTGGGGACGATGAGACTGGTCCCGCCGGTGTCGGACCAGTCGGCCACGGCGGTGCTCTGGGCGCCCTCGTTGGCGAGGAGGCCGTGGCCGTACAGGCGTTCTCGCAGCCCGGGGGCGTAGGAGTCGAGGGTCTGGTTCTCGGAGGTGAGGAGCATGGGGTCCTTTCGGTTCACGGTCGGGTGGGTGCGGGCTCGGGCCCGGATCAGCCGGCGAGCATCAGGCGGGCGGCCTCGGTGCAGTCGTACCGCGGCGTCCAGCCGGTGGCGTCCCTGAGTCGTCGTGACGTGGTGACCGGTTCTCCGCAGGTCACCCAGTGGGAGGAATAGGGCAGCAGTCGTAGCCGGAACCCGAGGTCGGCCAGGCGTCGGGCGGCGCTCAGCGGCACGGGGACGCAGACCGAGCGGTTGAGTCGGCACAGCTGGGAGACGGTGAGGGCGCCCTCGGGACCGAGGTTGAACTCGCCGTCCACGCCGGCGAGCAGCACCCGCAGGTACGCGTCGACGAGGTCGTCCTGGTGCAGGAACTGGAAGTAGGACTTCCCGGGGCTCGGGTGCAGGACGACGCGCGACCGCATGGTCTCCAACCCGGAGTTCGACATGTCGGGCCCCACCACGTAGGTCGGGCGCAGGACCGCCGTCGCCATCCGGCCGTCGGAGCCTCGTCGCCACCGGCGCACGTCCTCCTCCACGAGTGCCTTGTGGTGGAAGTAGTAGTGCTCCTCGCCGGCGCCGATCGGTGCGGTCTCGTCGATGATCTCGGGGCCGCCGCGGGGGCCGTAGGCGTTGATGCTCGAGGTCATCACGCACACCCGGGCGCCGGCGGAATCGGCGGCCCGCAGGACCCGTCGCGAGCCGTCGACGTTGACGACCCGCGCCGACTCCTTGTCCCGCGGCTCCTCGACCATGAAGGCGCAGTGGATCACCGCGTCGGCGCCCGCGAAGACCTCGTCGAGGTCGTCTGAGGCGATGTCGACGGTCCGCCGTTCGATCTTCGGGTCCCGCACCCGCAACGGCGACCGCGCCAGGGCGACCACGTGATCGACCTCCTCGCGCAGGATCAGACCGCGCAGGAGCGCCGTCCCGAAATCGCCGGACGCCCCGGTCAACACCACCCTCATAGGGCGGAGAGCTCCCGGGTGACGGCGAGGATGTCGGCGATCGCCCTGGCGGCCTCGACCAGCTGCTCCTCGGTGTGGTCCGCCGTCACGCACAGACGGAGGATGGCGCCGGTCGCCGGCACCGCCGGATGGACCGCGACACCGGTGTAGACGCCCCGCTCGAGCAACAGGTTCCAGACGTGGACCGCGCGGAGGTCGTCGCCGACGGGAACGGGAACGATGGGCGACCACTCGTCGCCGGTGAGGCCGGAGGTGCACTCGATCCCCTTGTCGCCCAGCTCGGCCCGCAGCAGGATCGAGTTCCGGCGCACCGCCTCGGTGCGCGCCGCACCCTCGTCGGTCCGCATCAGCCGGATCGAGGCGAGGGAGGAGGCGGTCGCGGCGGGGACCGAGGACGTGCTGAAGATCATCGGCCGCGCCGTGACCCTGAGCCCGGTCACGAGGTCGGAGCTACCGGTGATGAACCCGCCACAGGAGGCCGAGCACTTGGAGAACGACGCCATGGTCACGTCCACGGCGTCCACCGTCCCGGTCTCCTCGACCCAGCCCCGCCGGGTCGGGCCGTACAGGCCCATGGCGTGGGCCTCGTCGACCATGAGCGCGGCGCCGAACGACCGGGCGAGCTCCGCGACCCCGGACAGGGGCGCGAGGCTGCCCTCCATCGAGTAAAGGGAGTCGACGACGACGAGGATCTGCTCCGGGGATCCGCGGCGGGCCGTGATCAGGGCGTCCTCGAGTGCGCCCAGGTCGTTGTGGCGGAACGGGTGCACCGAGGTGCGCGCCATGCGCAGGCCGTCGCGCAGCGAGGCGTGGGCGAACTCGTCGATGACGACCGCGTCCCGCTCGCCGACCAGGGCGCCGAGGGTGCCGAGGTTGGTCTGGTACCCGGTCGAGAAGCACAGCGCGTCCTCGGTGCCGAACCAGTCCGCGATCTCCGCCTCGAGCTCCTCGTGCAGTGACATCGTCCCGTTGAGCAGGCGACTGCCGGTGCTCGCCGATCCGAACCGACGGACCGCCTCGGTGGTGGCCTCGATGACCTCGGGGTGGCGCGCCAGGCCGAGGTAGTTGTTGGAGCCGAGCATGATCCGGTCCACGCCCTGGACGTTGCTCGTCGCGCCGGTGCTGGAGTGCATCGTCCGGTAGTAGGGGCTCTGGCCCGCGTCCTGGAGGGTCGAGAACAATTGGACCCGTTCGTCTGTCGCGAGGCGTTCGATGAGTGGGTGGTTCACGGGAAGTCCTTCCTGTGGGATGTCCCGGTGGTTCGGCCCCTTCCGTGGACCGGATGGGTCGAACGAGTGAATCCTCACCGTCCGGCTCTCCTCACCGTCCGGCCGCTCGTCGCCCATCCGCCTCGGGATCAGGAACGAATGAGGGGGACGACTGAATGAGGAGCCCCATGAGTCACAGAGCCGAGCCCCGGACGACGCCGCGTGCTCACCGCCGACGGTCGGTCCTGGCGAGAGGGTGGCCGCTCGCCGCGGCGCTGATCCTGGCCGTGTTGGGAGCGCTCTCCGCCGGCGGCGTGGAGGAGTCGCTGACCCCCGGGGGGTTCCGTGCCGACTCCACGCCGTCCGCCGTCGCCGAACGGCGGCTCGATGCGGAGGTCGGGGTGGGCACCCCCGATCTGATCGTCCTGGTCTCGGGAGCGGAGTCCGCCGCAGTGGCCCGCGAGGGCGAGGCGGTGGCGTCCTTCCTGTCGGGTGCCGGGGGAGTGGGTCGCGTGACCGTGTCGCCGGCGCCGGGGGACGGGCCCACGGTGGTGAGCGCGGTGCTGTCCGGCGACGACGCCGAGTCCAGACGCACGCTGGACGAGCTCCGCGAGGCCCTGCCCCCGCCCGGCGAGGGCGTCGGGAGGCAGCTGACCGGCCGGGCCGAGGTGCTGCGTGAGGACGACCTCATCGCCCGGGAGGATCTCACCCGCGCCGAGCTCATCGCCGTCCCGGTCACCCTCGTCCTGCTCGTGCTGTTCTTCGGCTCCGTGGTGGCGGCCGCGGTCCCGGTCGCGATCGGCGTGCTCGCCATGCTCTCGTCGTTCGTCGTCCTGTCCGGCCTGGTGCACGTGATCGACGTGTCCGTGTTCGCCCTCAACCTGGTGATCGGCCTGGCGCTGGGGCTCTCGATCGACTACAGCCTCCTCGTGGTGACCCGGTTCCGCGAGGAACTGGCGAACGGCGCGGACCCACCTGAGGCCGTCGCCCGCACGATGCGCCGGTGCCGGAGGACGATCGTCATCTCGGCGGTGACCGTCGGCCTGTGTCTGGCCGCGCTCACGGCGGTGGACATGCCCTACCTGAGATCCATGGCGATGACCGGTGTCGCGGTCGTGGTGCTGGTCGCCACCCTCACCCTGGTGGTCCTGCCCCCGGTCCTGCGGGTCCTCGGTCGGCGGATCGACGCGTGGTCCGTGCGACGGGTCGACCCGACCCGCCCCGGCCGTTCGGTGACGGCGATGCTCGGGGTCTCGCGCCGGCACCCGGTGGCGGTGGCGCTGGGGGTGTCGGCGCTCCTGTTGATCCTGCTGACGCCCGCGTTCGGCCTCCGGCTGGGCACTCTCGACGACAGGGTCCTGCCGAAGGACGCCCCGTCCAGGGTGGCCGCGGAGCGACTGCGCGACGAGCGTCCGGACCTCGGGTCCGATCCCCTGGTGATCCTCGCGGACGGGGTCGATCCCGGGGTGTTGGCGGAGCGGGTGTCGCGTATCGACGGAGTGACGGCGACGCGGGGACCGGACGAGACCCTGTCCGACGGGCTCGCGGTGGGTCCCGGTGACCCCGACCTGAGGCGGGGCTCCGTCGCGGCGGTGGAGGTGGTGACGGCCCCCGGTCTGTCGCAACCGGAGCAACAGGACCTCGCCGAACGTGTCCGCGAGGTGGTGGCACCCGCCCCGGTGGCGGGAACCTACTCCGACGACGTCGACACCCGCCAGGCGATCAGTGACCGGGCGCTCCCGGTCGCCCTGCTCGTCATGGCGGTGGTCCTGCCCCTGGTCTTCCTGCTGACCGGTGGCGTGCTGGTCACCCTCAAGACGCTGGTCATGGCGGCGCTGAGCCTCACCGCGACCTTCGGCGCGATGGTCCTGGTCTTCCAGGAGGGGTATCTCGCCGACCTGGTGGGCGTGACGGCCACGGGGGTGGTGGACAGCTCCTCGCCCCTGCTGATGGCGTGCCTGGCCTTCGGACTGTCGATGGACTACCAGTTGTTCCTGCTCTCCCGGGTCCGCGAGGAGTACGACCGCCACGGTGACACCACCCGGGCCGTGGTCGACGGGGTCTCCCGCACCGCCCCCGTGGTGGGGGCGGCGGCGGTGCTCGTGGCGGTGGTGTTCCTCGCCATCGGTACCTCGGGGATCAGCGTGGTCCGGTTGCTCGGGCTCGGATTGGCGCTCGCCGTGCTGGTGGACGCGTTCGTCATCAGGCTGCTGCTCGTCCCGAGTGCGATGCTCCTGCTCGGCGAGGCCAACTGGTGGGCTCCACGGCCGCTACGGGCCGTGTTCGACCGCCTGCGGATCCGGGAGGGTTCGTCGTAGGTTCGGGTCATGATCCTGGACGACCTCCGTGCCCGCCTCGACACCGCCTCCGTGCTCACGGACGCGGACGTGCTCGAGGGATACCGCCAGGACTGGGCCAAGGCCCCGGACCCGGGGATGCCGCTCGCCGTGGTGCGCGCGCGGTCGACCGGGGACGTGCAGGAGGTCATGCGCTGGGCGAGTGCGCACGGCGTGCCGGTGGTCCCGCGGGGGGCCGGTTCGGGGCTGTCCGGGGGAGCGACGGCGGTCGAGGGCGGGATCGTGCTGTCCACCGAGCTCATGCGCGACATCGACGTCGACCCGGTCACCCGCACCGCGACAGTCCAGCCGGGTCTGCTCAACGTCGAGGTCAAGCGGGCCGTCGCCGAGCACGGGCTCTGGTATCCGCCGGACCCCTCGTCGTACGAGATCTGCTCGATCGGCGGCAACATCGCCACCAACGCCGGCGGTCTGTGCTGCGTGAAGTACGGGGTGACGACCGACTACGTCCTCGGGATGACGGTGGTGTTGGCCGACGGCACCGTGGTGCGACTGGGCGGCGCGCGGCTCAAGGACACCGCCGGGTTGAGCCTGACCAAGCTCTTCGTGGGCAGCGAGGGCACGTTGGGGGTGGTCACCGAGATCATCGTGCGGCTCATCCCCGAACAGCCGCCCCGCTCCACCGTGGTGGGGATCTTCCCGGACGTGGTGGCGTGCAGCGACGCCGTCCTGGCCGTCACCCGCCGGATCCGGCCGGCGATGCTCGAGTTCATGGACAACGTCTCGATCCGGGCCGTCGAGGCGGACCTGAGGATGGGCCTGGACACCTCGGCCGGTGCGATGCTGCTGGCCCAGTCCGACCTCACCGGACCCGACCGCGCGGCCGAGACGGAGTTCATGGCCGAGGCGTTCCGCACCCACGGCGCCACCGAGGTGTTCGCCACCGACGATCCCGAGGAGGGGGAGCAGTTCACGGTCGCGCGTCGGGCCGCGTTCACCAGCCTGGGCAAGACCGGGACACTGCTCCTCGAGGACGTCGGCGTGCCGTTGCCCGCGCTGCCCGAGCTGGTCGCCGGGATCGAGGAGATCTCGGCCCGGCGTGATGTGCCGATCGCCCTGGTCGCCCACGCCGGTGACGGCAACACGCACCCGATCATCGTGCTGGCCGACGACGACCCGGACCGCGCCCACCGGGCCCAGGCGGCGTTCGGCGAGGTGATGGACCTGGCGATCGGGATGGGCGGGACGATCACCGGCGAACACGGCGTGGGACGCCTCAAGGCGCCGTGGCTGCCCGCCCAGCTGGGCGAGGACGTGATGGAGTTGAACCGCCGCATCAAGACGGCGCTGGACCCGCAGGGGATCCTCAACCCGGGGACGATGTTCTGACGTCACCGGGGCGGCGGTCCGCTCGCGCGGCTACTGCGCGACCTCGTCGTCGTCGACGTTGTTGTGGTCGCCGCCGCCGTCGTCGTCGCCGGCCGGAACCCGGACCCGCACCGCCGCCGCGACCGGCGTGCCCACCGGCACCACCCGCCCGCCCAGGGCCACGGTGATGATCCCCAGCTCGACCTGGCGGGAGACCACCTCGACCGCCGAATCGGGGCGCAGGCCGATCTCGGCCAGGTGCCGCAGGACGGAGTTGTCCCGGTCGGACACCCGCGTGACCACCCCGGCACCGCCCTCGGGCACCCGGTCCAGGGGGACGTCGGCGAGCTGGTCCAGCCGCCCGTCGCGGGTGGGGATGGGGTCGCCGTGCGGGTCGCGGCGCGGGTGGTCGAGGAAGCCGTCCAGGGCGTCGACGAACCGGTCGGAGACCACGTGCTCGAGGGCGTCGGCCTCGGCGTGCACCTCGTCCCACGGGTAATCCAGGCACCGGGCGAGGAACGTCTCGAGGATCCGGTGGCGGCGGACCATGGCCACCGCGAACGACCTCCCGGCCTCGGTGAGCTCGACGGGCGCGTAGGGGCGGTGCTGCGCCAACCCCATGGCGGCGAGCTTGCGGACGCCCTCGGTGACGGAGGAGGGGGACGCGCCGAGACGGTCGGCCAGCGCGCCCGGGGTGACGGGCCCGCCGCCGGCCCCCAGGTGGTGGGCGGCCATGAGATAGGCCTGGATGGTCGGCGTGAGATCGGCCAGGCCTCTGGGTACATCTGCACGGGGCGGGTCGACGGTCATGCCGTCATCATCCCCGATCGCCGGGCCCGGGCGCCCG
>NZ_JAALDZ010000197.1:0-13433 GCF_014145125.1 Dietzia sp. CQ4
CCACGACCAGGATCCGCCGGGTCCGGGCGATGGCCCACGGGGTGACCACCGCGGCCAGGCCCATCCCACCGGCGACGGCGGCGGACAGCAGGCCGAACCCGCCCATCCCGGCCACCACCGGGCCACCGCCCCCGTCGGACTCCACGTCGCGCAACAGCAGAACCGCGAGCATGGTGGTGATGCCGAACGCCGCCCGGCCGAGCGTGACCCCGGCCAACGCGACCCAGACCAGGGCTGTGGAGCGGGCGGCCCGCACGCCCTCGGCCAGACCCCCGGCGAACAGCGTCACGGCATCCCGGGCCACGCCGGATCCGGGGTCGGTGCCGGATTCGTCGTCGTCGGGCCCGAGGTGCCGTGGGGGAAGCGCGAGGATGGCCCACACCCCCAGGACGGCGGTGATCACGGCGGGCACGAGGGTCCACGAGACGGCGGCGTCGCCGGCGCCGAGCACCGCCAGCACCGCGAACGCCGCGACCGCACCGACCGCGGTCACCACCGACCCGACAGTGACCAGGACCGAGTTGGTGGCGGCGAGGATCCGGTCGGGCACCACCCGCGGCATGGCCGCGGTCATGCCGGTGTTGATGAGCCGGCCGAGTCCGATCGCGACCAGGGACAGCCCGAACAGCGCGGCCAGTCCCGCTCCCGAATGGACGGCACCGGCGGCGATGAGCGCGATCGTGGCGACGATCGCCAGGGTTCTGACGAGTGCCGCCACCGCCACCACGACCCGCCTGTCCCAGCGGTCCAGGGCGGCGGCGGCGAACGGGCCCACGATCGAGTACGGCAGCAGCATCACGGCGAACCCGCCCGCGATCGCCGCCGGTGTCGTGGCGGTCTCGGGGCTGAAGAGCACGATCCCGCCGAGCGCGGCCTGGTGGATCCCCTCGCTGAGCAGGGCGGCCAGGCGCGCGGTGGACAGGCGGCCGAGACCGTCGGACTCGCGCAACGCCGTGGCCAGGCGCCCGCGCGTCGGATCGGCCGGTCCTGCGGACAAGGAGGTCACGGGAGCCACCGTAGCGAGACCCGATCGAGGGGACGCGGATGTGGGCGGGCGGTGGCGCGGGCATCATGGGGACATGGACACGGGACCGGACGATCTGAGTGGCGGAGGCCTCTTCGGCGACCGCCTCTATGACGCGATGGACAAGCGGGATCCCGTCGCGGGTTCGCTGCTCATCGCGGCGCCGGACATGCCGGACCCCAACTTCCGGCGCGCCATCATCTACGTGATCGAACACGACCATTCCGGTTCGCTCGGCGTGGTGATCACCCGCCGGAGCGACACGCCGGTCGAGACGATCCTGCCCGGCTGGGCGGAGATGTGTGCGCCACCGGCCGTGTTCCACATCGGAGGCCCGGTCAAGCCGGACACCGGGATCGCGTTGGTGGTGCTCGGGTCGGGCGTCGACGGCGAGATGCACCAGGGGTTGCAGCAGATCGAGGGCAGGGTCCACGTGGTGGACCTCGACAGCGAACCCGACCTGCTCCGCGACTCCGTGGAGGGGATGCGCGTGTTCGTGGGGTACACCGGCTGGGCGCCCGGGCAGTTGCAGGGAGAGCTCGACCGCGGCGACTGGTACGTGGCCCCCAGCCTGCCGAGCGATCTGCTCGCGCCGGCGCACGTGGACGTCTGGGGAACGGTGCTGCGTCGCCAGGAGATGCCTCTCCCCCTCTACGCCACCTTCGTGAACGACGGGGACGTGAACTGATCCGACCCGCCCGGTCGGGTGTCTCATTATGTGAGACGAAGTAGTCAGATAGTAGGACCGCGAGTATTCTCCCGCTGGTGGAGGCAGGAGCGAGCGGCGAGACCCGGGTGGGCCCACGACAGTGGGCGATCCTCGGCGTCGGTACGCTCGCCGCGTCCTCCGCCTCGGCGTTCGTGGCCGGTGTGGCCTTCCTTCTCCCCTACCTCCACTCGGTGGCCGGCCTGTCGCTCCCCGCCGCGGGTGCGCTCGTGGCCATGCCCTCGGTCGGGACCGCACTCACTCTCGTGGCCTGGGGCTGGCTCGTCGACCGCGCCGGAGAGCGGCTCGTGCTCGTGAGCGGATCCGTTCTCACCACGGCCGCCCTGGCAGGCGCTCTCGTCACCCCGTCACTGACCCTCCTCGGCGTGTGCTTCCTGCTCGCGGGAGCGGCCTCGGCATCGGCGGCCTCGGCGAGCGGTCGACTGGTGGTGGGATGGTTCCCCGCTGGACGACGGGGCATGGCGATGGGCGTCCGGCAGATGTCGCAACCCCTCGGAGCGGCGGTCGCGGCGATGTCCATGCCGGCGCTGGCCGCCTCGCAGGGTCTCCGGGCCGCGCTGGCGGTCCCCCTGGTCATGGCTGCGGTCTCCGCGGTCGCGGCGCTCGTCGTCGTCACCGATCCTCCCCGGCCGGACCGTCACGACCCCGGGTCCACCACACTCGCCACCTCGCCGTACCGGGCGTCGCGCTACCTGCACCGGATCCACGGCGTCTCGGTGCTGCTCGTACTCCCCCAGGCGCTCATGCAGTCGTTCATGCTCGCGTGGTTGGTCCTCGGGCACGGCTGGTCGCCCGTCTCGGCCGGCGCGGTCGTGACGGTGGCGCAACTGCTGGGTGCGGTCGGACGCATCGTCGTCGGCGTGATCTCCGACCGGGTGGGGTCGCGGCTGACTCCGCTTCGCGCGGTTGCCGTGTCGGTCTCGGTCGGCCTGGCGGTCCTGGCTGCCGCGGAGGTGTTCGGGGCCCCCGGTGTCGTCGCCGTGGCCCTCGCCGTGATCGCGACGGTCCTGTCCGTGGCGGACAACGGTCTCGCCTTCACCGCGGTCGCCGAACACGCCGGACCCCATTGGAGCGGGCGGGCCCTCGGAGTCCAGAACACCGCGCAGTTCCTCGCGATCTCGGCGATCACCCCGGTCTTCGCGGCGGGAATCGACCGGTGGGGTTACGGGCCGGTCTTCGCCGGGGCCGCGCTGGTGGCCGCGCTGGCCGTGCCCGTCGTGCCTCGCGCCGACCGGGTCCGGTGATCCCGACCGGTGTGCCCGGCCGTCACCCGGTGGCCGCGCCGGGCGCCGGGTGACCCCGGTACTGCCCCACCGACCACACGTTCCCCTCGGGGTCTCGGGCGGAGAAGGTGTGGTCACCGTAATCGGTGTCGTGCATCTCCATGACGATCTCGGCCCCCGCCGCCCGGGCGCGCTGGTAGACGGCGTCGGAATCGGCCGTCACCACGTAGGCGAGACCCGTCCCGGGTGGTGTGGCGTGCGGGTCGTCGTCCCCTCGCCCGCCGTCCCCGAGCATGACGCCTCCGCCCTCGGGCCAGAGCAGTTCTGCGTGGACGATCCGCCCGCCCTCGGTGTGCGAGACGGTCTCGACGAAGCCCAGGGCCTGGACGAGCCAGTCGATCACGACCCGGGAGTCGGTGCAGCGGAAGCAGTGCCAGACGGTGGGCGCGGGTTCGGCGCCGGGTTCGTGTGTACTCATGCCGGTGAGTCTCCCCCGGGGTCGGGCGGCCAGGCTTGGATGTTTCGGAACTCTTCCCCGATCCAGTTCGTCGGCGACGTGCCCGCGTACCGCCGATAGGCTGCGTCGAGGTGGGCGTGGTCGGCGTACCCGTGGTCGTGGGCGAGGTCGGCCAGTCGGAGCCCGTCCGGACGTGGTCCCGAGGCCCTGCGGACGGCCTCACGCAGGGCCGAGTGAGTTGACTCGAAGCGCAGCAGGTCGGCGAGCGCCTTGGTCCCGATCCCCAGTTCGGCCCTGCAGAGCGTCGACAGGTGGCGGGGCGTCACCCCGACCTCCGAGGCCACCCGGGACACCCGCATGCGACCACCGGAGGCCTCGAGCAGTCGCCACGCGCCCACCACCTCCCGGCGCGGACCGGGTACGCGTTCGTACCTGTCCGCCGCCGAGGCCAGGCCCTCGGCCACGAGGTCGGCGCGGTCACGGGCGGGTGCCGAGGCCACCCGCGAGTGAAGCGCCCGGACCCGGGAACCGAGGACGTCCTCGCCCTCGTGCGTGAGCTCGGAGAGAGCGGCCGCCGGCATCCCGAACAGGCGCCGCGCGGCGAGGGGGTGCACCGCGACCTGGACTCCTTCCTCGCGGTCGGGCCGTTGCAGGTAGACGGGTCGGGTGTGGAACCCGCCGAGGCAGACGTCGTGGCGTACCCCCTCCCGTCGGGCCCAGTCCGCGAAGGAATACGAGCACAGCAGAGGAGCGTCCGTGGCGACGACGAGGGTCAGGGTGGAGGAGGGCAGCCCCCGGTGTGGTGGCCGCTGCGGCCGCGGGCCGATCCCCTCGACGGCATACGAGATGAGCCGCCTGACCCCGGGCGGCGGAGTGGCCTCGCGCACGCTCACGCCACCAAGTGTGCCCCGTCCTGTCGGGGGTGACCAGACCCCCGCGGTCGCTACACTGCTCCGCGTGCCGTCCACCCCCTCTACCAGCGCAGAGATCCGCAAGGGTCTGGCCGACTGCTCCACGGTCGGACTCGGTCTGGTCCCCCTGGGACTGGCGTTCGGGGTCCTGCTCACCCAGGCGGGATTCGCGTGGTGGTGGGCCCCGGTGTTTTCCGTGGTGATCTACGCCGGGTCCATGGAGTTCCTGGCGATCGGTCTGCTCTCGGCCCTCACTCCCCTGTACTCGCTGGCCGCTGCGGCGTTCCTGGTCAACTTCCGCCACGTCTTCTACGGACTGAGTTTCCCGTTGGACGCCATCCGCTCGCGTCTCGGCCGCCTCTACGCCGTCTACGCGCTCACCGACGAGGTCTACGCGATCACCGCCACCAAGCGCCGCACGGAGATGACGGGGGCGCGGACGTTGACCATCTCCCTCACCTGTCAGACGTTGTGGGTGGTCCCCGGCATCGTCGGCGCGCTGGTCGGGGCCGCTCTGCCCGCCGGGCTGGACGGTCTGCAGTTCGCGCTGACCGCGCTGTTCGCCGTCCTCGCGGTGGACGCGTGGCGTGCCTCGGGAGACCTGCCGGCCCCCGTGATCGGCCTGGTGTGCGGTCTGGTGGCGGCGTGGCTGGCCCCGGAGCAGATGCTGATCGTGGGGCTGTGCGCGTTCGTGGCCGTGTTGATCGCGCGGTACGCGTGGGCGACCCGCGAAGGGCGGGAACCGGCGTGAGCTCACCGTTGACCGGTGCCCCGGTGCCGGGAACCGGCTATCTGCTCGCCGGGCTGGGAGTGATGTTCGTCGTGACCATGGCCCTGCGCGCCGCCCCGTTCGTCGCGCTCACCCGGCTCCGCGACTCGCGGGTCGTGCGCTACCTGGGCCGCACGATGCCGGCCGGCGTGATGGTGGTGCTGGTGGTCTACACCCTGCGCGACACCACCGCCGCCCTCGGCTCCTGGCTGCCCGCCGGAGCCGCGTTGGCTCTCACCCTGGCTGTGCACCTGGTGTGGCGACGGGCGGCGGCGAGCATCATCGTGGGTACCGCCACCTACATGCTGTTGGGAGCCTGGCTCGGGTGAGACCGGCACGCGCGTCCCCCGATGCACTGCCGCACGGGCAGGGGGCAGGCGAGAGTTCACCGGGAGGAGCGGCTCCGCGGAACCACAGCGGCCCGGCCGATTCCAGAAGCTCAGTGGGCCACGGGACAGGTGCCCAGGTCGACCTTCCACTCGGTGAGGCCGTTGAGCCAGCCGGACCGCAGCCGCGTGG
Organism: Dietzia sp. CQ4; assembly: GCF_014145125.1. Taxonomy (NCBI): domain Bacteria; kingdom Bacillati; phylum Actinomycetota; class Actinomycetes; order Mycobacteriales; family Dietziaceae; genus Dietzia; species Dietzia sp. CQ4. The sequence continues at coordinate 5,631 of NZ_JAALDZ010000197.1, forward strand.
GTTCGCCCAGCGCGGTGAGGTCGGGGAAATAGTCGGCGACGGCGTTGAAGATGATCTCGAGCTGCATCTTCGCCAGATTGGCGCCGAGGCAGTAATGGGGACCCTGCCCACCGAAGGTCACGTGGGGGTTCGGGTCGCGGAGGATGTTGAACGTGAACGGGTCCTCGAAGACGTCCTCGTCGAAGTTCGCCGATCCGTAGCAGATCAGCACGCGATCCCCCTTGGCCATGGACACGCCCCCGATCTCGACGTCCTCCATGGCGGTCCGCTGGAACTGGGTGATCGGTGAGGCCCACCGGAGGATCTCGTCGTAGGCGGTCTCCGGGCGCTCGCGCTTGAACAACTCCCACTGGTCGGGGTTCTCCAGCATGGCCACCATGCCGTGGGTGGTGGCGTTGCGGGTGGTCTCGTTGCCGGCGACGGACAGCAGGGTGACGAACCAGCCGAACTCCTCGGGCGACAGGTGCTCTCCGTCGACGTCGGCCTGGACGAGCTTGGTCACGATGTCGTCCCGCGGGTTGGCGGCACGGTCCTCGGCCATGGTGTTCGCGTACCCGATGAGTTCCATTGACGCGATGGCGGGAGCGTCGGGGTCGCCCCCGGCGTCGTAGCTGGTCATGATGTTGGACCACTCGAAGATCTTGTGGCGGTCCTCCTGCGGAACGCCGAGCAGATCCGCGATCGCCTGGAGCGGGAGCTCGGAGGCGATCGCGGTGACGAAGTCGTCGGCGTTCGACTCCGCGGCGGCGGTGACGATCTTGCGCGCGCGGTCGGCGAGTTCCTCGCGCATGCCGGCCACGCCGCGTGGGGTGAAGCCGCGGGAGATGATACGGCGGTGCTTCTTGTGGATCTCACCGTCCTCGTTGACCAGCATCGACCGCTGGGCCTCGATGATCGAGCGGTCGGTTCCCTCGGAGAACCGCGGGATCATCGTGTTCTCCCCCGCGGAGAACAGTTCGCCGGTGAGGCGCGAGATCTCCTTGACGTCGGCGTGCCTGGTGACGAGCCAGTAGTGGTCGTCGTCGAAGCCGTCCGACCCGGGACGCTTGTCGACGCGGTGGATCGGTTCGGTCTGCCGCAACTGGCGCCACTCCTCGTGCGGGAGTCGTTTCTCGAACAGGTCCGGGTCGGTGAAGTCGAATCCTGCTGGGATGGTCACGTTCACGATGTCTCCTGCGCCTCGTCCACCGCCGGTCGGCAGGTGTGGGAAAGGTGAATAGTGGTAACTATATACGCGTGGCACTGTCTGGGAGTGAGATTCTCGATCGCGCGTTGATGCTGGCCGAGGAGATGTCGGGTTCGATCGAGCGCGCTGCGGCGAACTACGGCCTCACGGTGCCGCGACTGGAGTTGCTGTTCGTCCTGGGGCTCGAGGGCGAGTGCAAGCAGGTGGAGCTGGCGACCTTCCTGGACTGCTCGCCGCGCCAGGTCACCGCCCTCGTCGACGGGCTGGTCGCCAGCGGACACGTGGTCCGGACCATGCCGCCGGACGACCGGCGGGTCCGTCTGGTCAACCTCACCGACGAGTCGCGTCGGATCGTCGAGGAGGTCGTGTCGGCGCGTGTCGCGCTGGCGGAGTGGCTGTTCGACGGGCTCGACGACGACGAGCTGCAGGCATTCGGTGCCGTCTCGGAGAAACTGGTCTCGCGAATGGGTGGACGGTCACTGAGCCGGCTGACCCAGCAGTGAGTCAGGCCGTGCAGGCCGCGCAGCCGGTGTCCTCCCGGGCGTACTCGACGAACCCGCGGGACAGGTAGTTCGGGATCGCGGCCGGGGAGTCGTCCCCGCACGTGTGCAGCCAGACCCTGCGGCACCCCGGGACCTGCCAGGCGATCCGGACGGTCTCGGAGAGGAACCATCCGCCGAGTCCCAGGCCGGCGAAGCGGGGGAGCAGGCCGAAATAGACGATCTCCACATCGACCCCGTCGGCCGGGTCCCCGTGGCCCGAACCCGGCTCGTCCCCGCACGGGCTCATGCGCAACTCGGCGAACCCGGCGACCTCGCTGCCCCGGGTCGCCCGGAAGGTGGTGACGCAGGGGTCTGCGCAGTAGGAGGCCCAGTGTCCGTCCGACCAGTCGAGTCGGTCGGTCCACTTCCAGTCGGCGCCGATCTCGCGGTACATCTGCGAGTTGAAGGCGGGCTCGGCCGGGAAGACCCGGGAGATCGTCAGGTCCGCGCGGCGAGCCGGGCGCAGCCAGGACGCGTCGGTCTGCTGCAGATAGGTCACGCTGGTCATCGCGCTATTCAAGCACCGTAGCCCTGCCGCGACCCAACCGGAGTCGGGGCGTAGCAGGGCGCGGTGGACGCCGGGCGTCAATTGACGGTGAGGTGCACTCCCGGAATGTTCAGCCCGTTGACAGCCCCCGCAACAGCGGCAGCGCCGTTGTTGAAGCCATCCGCACTCGCACTCTGCAGACCCGCGCCGGTGAACGGGTTCGCCGCGACGGCTCCACCGAGTCCGAGAGCGGAGACTGCGCTGCCGGTACCGAGTCCGGCGGCGCCGATACCGGCGGCGAGCGGAGAGATGCCGAGAGCCGCGGCGGGACCGAGGTACGGCAGGATTACCGCGCCCAGGCCGATGAGAAAGGTGATGGGGTCCATGGTGGGTCCTTTCGTCGATTCTCTGGAACGTCAGCCGATGGTCACGTGCTTCGGCTGAACGACTGGTGGAGGCTGCACCGGGATCAACGGGATGGTGATGGCCGGCGGTGCATGCGCTGGTGGAGGAGCAGGTTCGGGTGGTGGCGCGGGAGCGGGTGCAGGGGCGCGACCGGGTACCGGAGCCGCAGGGTAGGCCTGCCTGACCGGCGCCGGTGCAATGCGAACAGGTGCGGCGGCCTCAGCCGGGACAGGTCGAACCGCGGGCTCCTCGGAGGTGGACGATGCCGGCGGCTCCCGCGTGACCGAGGCGGTCGACGTGGCAGGGCTGGGCGGCGGCGGCGGAGTCGTCGTCGAGGACCGGACCGGGGTGGCCGTGGTGGTCAACCCGGCCTGGGCGACCGGAGCCCCGGTCGACACTCCATCCACCCCTCCGGCCTGCCCGGCCGTGAGAACCGCGGCAGCGGCCCCCGCGGAGGCGCCGAGAACCGCCAGTCCGGCGAGCGCGAGCGATGCCCTCATCGGACCCGTCGCTCTCCCCGACGTATCGCCGTTCATACCCGCCCTCCCGGTCATCCGAACCGAACGCCGTCCTCGTTCACTCACGAGCCACTCAGCTCGTGCGGTGAGAACGTTAAGGCGCGGCTTCCGCGGCCTGCAATTGCTTCGTCGACTAAGAATGGGAACGCTGTTCCGGCGCGTTGACCTGCTGATACATCGTCAACATGGGTGTCATTCGAATCGCTGCTGGTAGGGCGGGGGGCCGTCTGAGGATCACGGGCTCGGGAACCCGGAGAGCATTCGCTTACCCCGCGTCGTCTGTGACCCGAAACACCCCGGACGCGTTCAGTTGCGGTTCAGCGTGACCTCCGTAGGGTCGCGGCCATGACCAGCGTCCTCATGATCCTGTCCGCCGCCGACCACTGGACCCTCAAGGACGGCTCCGCGCACCCCACCGGGTTCTGGGCCGAGGAGTTCGTCACGCCCTACGAGGTCTTCACCGGGGCCGGGTGGAACGTCACCGTGGCCACTCCCGGGGGCCGCGCGCCCACGGTCGACCAGGCCAGCCTCGGCGAGGGGGCGGGCGATCCGCAGACCCTCGAGAAGGTCAAGGCCTCGCTCGACCAGCTCGCCCCCGTTCTGAACTCGCCCGTCGACCTGGCGTCCGTGGACCACTCGGAGTACGACCTGGTCTTCTACCCCGGCGGCCACGGCCCGCTCGAGGACCTGGCCCGCGACCAGACGTCCGGGGCGATCCTGACCGAGCGCGTGAGCGCCGGCTCGCCCGTGGCCCTGCTCTGCCACGCCCCCGCCGCCGTGCTCGCCGCGTCCGAGGACCCGGCCTCCTCGCCGTTCGCCGGCTACCGAATGACCGGATTCTCCAACGTCGAGGAGGAGCAGGTGGGACTGGCGGCCAACGCCCCCTGGCTCCTCGAGGACAAGCTCGTCGAGCTCGGCGCGGACTACTCCTCGGCCGCCGAGCCGTGGGGCTCGTACGTCGTGGTGGACCGGGGCGTCTACACCGGCCAGAACCCGCAGTCCTCCGCGGAACTGGCCGAGCGGCTCGTCGCGGACTTCGCGGGCTGAGCCTGAGGCCGGAACGCCTACCGTGACCGGGGAACAGCAGCATCGGAGGTCCGATATGGCGCACGTCGTCGACAGCCATGCCGTCATCGGCGGCCACCGCGTCGCCCACGGCGTCCACGGGGCCGGGGAGCCTGTGGTGCTGGTGCACGGCACCCCGTCGTCGTCATATATCTGGCGGAACATCGTGCCCCGGCTCGTCGACGCCGGGTACCGCGTGCACGTGTTCGACCTGCTGGGGTACGGCCTGTCGGAGCGACCGTGGGACCCGGCCGTCGACACGTCGATCACCGGCAACGTCGCGGTCCTGGACGGGCTTCTCGACCTGTGGGGACTGGACTCGTTCCACCTGGTCGCCCACGACATCGGCGGCGGCGTCGCCCAGCGATTCGGGGTCCGCTCGATCGAGCGCCTGCGCACGCTCACACTGATCGACGTGGTGAGCTTTGACACCTACCCCTCCGAGCGGACCCGGCAGCAGATGGCAGACGGGCTGGAGGTGTTGGCGAAGAAGCCCGACGACGAGCACCGCGAGCACTTCCGCGAGTGGCTGCTGTCCACGCACAGCGACCCCACGGGCTTCGACCCGGAGGCCCTGGACGTGTACGTGGACTTTATCAGCGGACCGATCGGTCAACCGAGCCTGTTCCAGCACCAGGTCGCGCACTACGACCCCGTGCACACCATGGAGATCAGCGACAGGCTGCACACACTGGGTCAGGTCCCGGTCCAACTGATCTGGGGTGCGGACGACACCTGGCAGGTCATCGATCACGCCCACCGGCTGCACCGGGCGATCCCGGGCAGTGCCCTCCACGTGATCGACGACTGCGGTCACTTCGCGCCGGAGGAACGCCCCGTGGAGGTGTCGGCGGCGGTGCTCGGGTTCCTGGACCAGAACCGCTCCTAGCTGGGTCGTGCCCGCCTCACTCCGCGGGCGCCTCGGTTCCCTCCGCACGGCCGTAGTGGCCCGCCAGCCACGCGCACACGATCAGCTGGATCTGGTGGAACAGCATCAGGGGGAGCACCAGGAGTCCGACGGGTTGGCCGACGAACAGCACCGCGGCCATGGGCAGCCCCGTGGCCAGGGACTTCTTGGACCCGCAGAACTGCACGACCCTCTTGTCGCGGTCGGCGAACCCGAGCGCGCGGGAGAGCAGCGCGGTCAGGCCCAGCACCACCGCGAGCAGGACGCAGCACGCGGCGATCAGCCACGCGAGCTGGGCCGGCCCCACCCTCGACCAGATGCCGTCGGCGACCCCGTCGGAGAACGCCGCGTAGACGATCAGGACGATCACCGACTTGTCGAACAGCGCGAGGCGCTTGATCCTCGTGGTGACCGGCAGGACCCACCGCCTCAGCAGCTGGCCCAGGACGAACGGCAGGAGCAGTTGCAGGGCGATCTTCCCGACCGAGTCCCACGTGATGACCACCGATCCGTCCCTGGTCATGAGCGCGAAGACCAACAGGGGAGTGATGACCACCCCGAGCAGATTGGACACGGACGCGGAGACCACGGCGGCGCTCACGTGGCCGCGGGCGATCGCCACGAAGGTGATCGAGGACTGCACGGTGGACGGGACGAGCGTCAGGAAGAGGAAACCGGCGGCCAGCGGCTCACCGAGTACCGGCGTGAGCGCCCACCTGCCCAGGAGCCCCAGGGCCGGGAACAGCAGGAACGTCGCCGCCAGCACCACCGAGTGCAACCGCCAGTGCTTCACACCGGCCAGCAGCTCCCGGGGTTCCAACCGCGCGCCGTAGAGGAAGAACAGGACGGCGATCCCCACGGTGGTGACCCACCCGAGCGCCGTCGCCGCGCCTCCGGTCGCCGGCAGCACCGCCGCCACCACGACGGCGGCCAGGATCGCGAGGATGAACGGCTCGATCCGGAGGCGACGCAGAAAGCTCATCGACCCATTTCATCACCCCGGTCCGCGGGCGGTCCGCACGAGGCCCGCAGGGGCGGCCGATAGGCTCGGGGGATGACGGAGCGAGTCGGACAGGGGTGGCGGCCCAAGTCGCTGCGGGACGGCGAGGAACCGGACCCGCGGTTCACGCTCGCCAACGAGCGCACCTTCCTGGCGTGGATCCGGACGAGCCTCGGCCTGATGGCCGGCGCCGTGGCGATGGAGGCCTTCGCCGGCGACGAGATCCCTGAGATCATCCGGACCCCGCTGGCCTGCGTACTCCTCGTGATGGCGGCGCTGCTGGCCACCGTGTCGTTCCGACGCTGGATCCGGATCGAGGCGTCCATGCGTCACAACAGGCCGCTTCCGGTCCCGCAGGCGTCGATCCTCCTGGTGCTGGGCATCGCGACCGGTGCGATCCTGCTGGTCGTCGCGATCCTCGGCGGCACCATCGCATGAGCGCAGGCGCCCCGCGGCGGCGGATCGGCGTGCGCCCGGAGGCCGTCCCGCCCGACGTCGGACTCCAGGCCGAGCGCACCAGCCTGTCGTGGGCGCGGACCTGGGCCGTGGTGACGGTGAACATCATCCTGGTGGCCAAGTTGATCGCCGAGACCTCGTGGGTGTGGGCGGCCGTCTTCGCGACCCTCATCGTGGTTCCCCTGCTCGCGCTGCTCAGGGTGCAGCTGCACCACGAACAGCGGGTGGGGCGGTTCGTCCGGGCCGGAGAGGTCCAGCAGACCCAGGTCCGCTACAACATCGGCCTGGTGGCGATGGTGCTGGTGATGGCCGGATGCGGCCTCACCGCCGTCCTGATCCGGGTGCTGTTCTAGCCGTACAGACCAGTCGCACGGACGCCCGCGATTGCAGACGCCCGCGCCCGGACCAGGACCGGTCGGGTCAGGTGTTCTTGAGGCGACCGCTCAGGGCGTCGCGGAGCCGGTCCACCATGCCGACACCGGGCCCCAGGGTCATGTGGAACAACTCGGAGTGCGGGGATCCGGGGTGCGGACGGGTGGGGGCGATCTTCTTGGCCGCCTCGACCTTCCGGCCCAGGTCGAGCAGGTCCTCGGCGGAGACGGCTGCCCGCAACTTGGGGAACTGGTCGCTCTCCTCGTCGTCCGCGTGGTGATCGAGGAGTTCCTTGAAGCGCTTCACGGTGGCGATGAACTCGGCGCTCTCGGAGTCCAGGCCCTCGAGCTCCTTCATCACCTCTTCGATCTCCTGGTGCTCTTCCTTGTCGTGCTCGACCTCGTCGCCGCCGTCCGGGACCTCGCGCTCGTAGACGGGGTAGACGAACAACTCCTCGGCCACCGAGTGCCGGGTCACCTCGGCGATCACGGAGTCGGCCAGCGAACGGCGCTCCTTGGGGTCGGTGGTCTCCTCGATCATCTCGATCAGCCCGATCATCTCGCGATGGTCGGCGGTGAGGATGTCGACGACGTCCTTGGTGGACTCTGTCGTGGACTTCTGGGCCATGGCGAGCTCCTTCACGGTGTGGGTCGGATGGACCTCTGACCGTAGGCAGCGTGCGGGGAGCGGGCCACCGGTCGGGCCGGCACGCGGGCCCCCACCCGGGCCCCCCACGCGGGCTCCACACAGGCCTCCCCGCGCTGTCCTACCGGGTGGTGGCGCTCTCCGATTCGCACATGCCCTGCAGGGCGCACGATCCGCAGCCGCCGGTCACGCCGCAGTCGGCGGCGGGGTCCGCGGGGTC
>NZ_JAALDZ010000198.1:0-23841 GCF_014145125.1 Dietzia sp. CQ4
CGGGCCGCCGCCGACAGCCAGGCCCTGGCGGAGGCCGACCGCCTGCGCCGCTCGCTCCTGTCCGCCGTGGGCCACGACCTGCGCACCCCGCTCGCGGCGGCCAAGCTGTCGGTCTCCTCGCTGCGGTCGGGGGACGTGGACTTCGGCCCCGAGGACACCGCCGAGCTCCTGGCGACCGTCGAGGAGTCGGTCGACCACCTGGCGGCGCTCGTGGACAACCTGCTCGACTCGTCGCGGTTGGCGGCGGGCGCCGTCCACCCCTCCCCCCGGGAGGTGGACGTGGAGGAGACCGCGGTGACGGCCCTGGTCACCGCGACGGTGGGCCGCAAGTCCGACCGCCAGCGCGTCACCGTGGACACCGATGGGGCCACGGTGTGGGCGGACCCCGGCCTGCTGGAGCGCGTCCTGGCCAACCTGCTGGACAACGCGCTGCGGCACGCCCCGGAGTCGGCGGTCCGGTTGACCGCGCGCACGTTGTGGGACACCGGTCGGGCGCGGACGCTCATCGCCGTGGCGGACGACGGCGAGGGGATCGCCGCCCCGTCACGGGAGGCGGTCCTCCGCTCGTTCCACCGCGAGGGCGACACCAACGCATCCTCCGGGATCGGCCTGGGACTCTCGGTGGTCCGGGGCTTCGTGGAGGCGATGGGCGGCACCGTGTCGATCGACGAGACCCCGGGCGGGGGCACCACCGTGGAAGTGGACCTGCCCGCCTGCCGGGATGCCGGAGGTGCGTCCACGTGACCCCGACCGTGCTCGTGGTGGACGACGACCCCCAGCTCCTGCGCGCCCTGCGCATCAACTTCCGGGCCCGGGGCATGACCGTGGTGACCGCGGAGACGGCGGCCGACGCCCTGACCCGCGCCGCCGAGTGCGACCCCGACCTGATCATCCTGGACCTGGGCCTGCCGGACCTCGACGGTATCCACGTGCTCCACGGACTGCAGGGGTGGTCCCGGGCCCCGGTCCTGGTGCTGTCCGCCCGCCCCGACTCCTCCGACAAGGTCCGGGCACTGGACGCCGGCGCCGACGACTACGTGACCAAGCCGTTCGCCATGGACGAGTTCTTCGCCCGCGTCCGCGCGGCCCTGCGACGGGCCAGCAGGGACGACTCACCGGGCGACGCCGTGATCGAGACCCCCGGGTTCACCATCGACTTCCGCACCTCCACGGTGACCCGCCACGGCCAGACGCTGCACCTCACCCCCACCGAGTGGGGCGTGCTGGAGATCCTCGCGCGCAACCCCGGCAGGCTGGTCACCCAGCAGGAGATCCTCCGCGCGGTCTGGGGCGAGGGGTACCAGAAGGAGACCCACTACCTGCGCGTCTACATGGCCCAGCTGCGCCGCAAACTCGAGGACGACTCGGCCGCGCCCCGGCATCTGGTCACCGAACCCGGGCGCGGGTACCGGTTCGTGCCGTGAGGCGGGGGCGCGGCCGGGGCCGTGAGCCGGCACCGGGGCCGGGGCCGACTGATACTCGCGGGGCGCACACCTAGCAGCAGGAGCTGAAGTAGATGTACCCCGTTTTCAAAAACGTCGTCTCAGCTATCGCAAACGGGCAAGTCTATGCGGAGCTTTGCTTAGAGAACTGAACCAGCGGCTGCCACTCTTAACGAGGTCTCAGCCTAAATTGCACACCGCGTCGGATGTTCGACTGCACGTCGAAAGCTACCAAGAGAATGACACGGCTTCGCCCTGCAAAGGCGCCAGAGTGCTCAGGGTCGGTCCGCGTTTGGATGACGCCATGGTGCAGAGACACTCCTCGACCCTGTGGAAACGACGTCCTTGACCGGCATATTTGAGCGGCTAGAAACTAACTCCGGGCCGCCACCGTGCACCAGGCCTAAGGCACGTGCCACCGCGGCAGACGAAAGGACCGCCAAGGCAGATCCATCACTAACCAACTCGAATCGATCATCAACCACAGGGCCCTTCAGCCCGCGTGACTATCCAAAGTCACCTAGCTTTCCATGAGTCCCCCTCAATTACTCGAGGTATAGACTCAGCCCCCTCTATGAGAGTCAGCAATTTGCTGCAACGACGGTCTGAATCCCATGGGTCCGTGAACAGCTGGCCCTCTAGAGGGATAGGAATAGGAAACAAGTTCGGCAAATCAAATATCTGGTAGACACACTTATCACTTCGTTTCCACATCATAACCCCCCTGCTAAGAAAAGTACTTTCCGGTTAGTGATTCGCATACAATTGCGCCACCGATCAAGTTCTCGCAGGCAGAAGGCCGCTAAGACGATAGTTTCACAGATTGGAGGCTCAGATCATGCTCCACCTGTGCTGGGTGCCCACTCGAACATACATATCGGATCGTTCGCCGTGCGATCATCATTAAAACCACGAATACTATAGCAATTGAACCACCTTCAAGCAGCCTCCAGACATCTAGATTAAATATACTAATAGAATTCCTTCCCACCACCAACCAGGCACTCAGGGCCAACGCGACCGAACAGAAGCCTAGAGTTAGAACTGTCACCAACAGAACATTAAATGAGGCCCGCGAAATCATGTCAGAGTGAATTCTGGCGACCAACAGCGTCACAAGAACAGCAGGAGCCCCTACCAATATTGCAATACCAGATCCCTCGAGACCGTCCGGCGAAGCGGCAAACAGCCTATGCGACAGAACCACCACAACAAAAGTGTAAACAGCTGCAACAAGAGTCCACCCAAGAAGGCCTGGGGGCACTTCGCTTAGTTCAAATCTGGCCTTGATCGACTCGTAGCTATTTTTAAGACCATCCCGGGAGTAATCGCTAGCCCTCGGATAGCAAAGACTGAACCCAACCGATTCCCTACTCTTTCGTTCCACGACGACGCGGACCGATGTGGCGTCATCGCTCCCCCGCTCTGAGTCTTTCGGTTTAGAGCTTTCGGGCGGCCCGACTGAACGAAGATACATCTTTGACGGGATCGAGTAAGTGAAGTAGACACTTCTTGCGTCAAGTAGGCTCGGCATCTGCTCCACCACGCGTTTTGGATGCACGCCAAGCAGTCGGCGCGCAGATTCGGATACCCCCCGATCCTCCGTCCTCGGTTCAGAAATGTACTCCACTTCCACGTTCCAATGATCCATTGTGGAATTGGTTAATTCTACACAAATTGGACGATACAACTCAAGGAAACGTAGCCATGTTCCGAAGTGTTCCGCGCGAGAGTAGCCAGATCGAGCCAATTCTCCTTCAATCCAGCGTCGTAACGAACGCTCTTCGACGATCTCTGGGACCCCGATTGCGAAGTCTCGCCCCTCCGCGATCGCAATCGTCAAATGAGGCCAGACTTGCCAAGGTTTCAACGTTGATCCCTCGGGTAGATCCGGGTTTTTCCCAAGGATCTCTATCATTTCCAGCACCATAATCTGCGCCATCGCTAGGTCCGTGAGCCGGACCGACTGTGGAGACACTGGAAGGCCGTCGATAGAAATACGCAAACTCGAGTTTAGTATTCCGCGGCGCAACCAGTGGACACCGACAATTGGCATGTTGCCGTCATTGCTTTCCCCCGCGTCAATCTGCAACAGTTGGCGTTCGATCATTCTCGAAACACGATGCTTCAGCAATCCGTCTGCATGGCTGACCTCGTGACGAAGACGAGCTGTGTACTGGTAGTAGGATGCCAAGATTGCAGGAGCGGACTTTAATATTCGCTCGAATCGGGGATCGTCGGTCTGTTTCTTCATTTCCTTGATCCAGTCGTCTATTCCGTCCACGTAATCGGCGCATTCAAGCCGAAGGGTGTCACTAGGAGGTTCTTTTCTTTGCCACAATGAGCTGTCCGCAGCAACATCGATTAAAGCGGACACAGCCAGTGCGACCAGTCCGATAATGAGGGCTGCAGTGAGGCCGTACCAATCAAAGAAGAACATGAAGGCGATTATTGCAACGACGATAAAACCAAAAATCCAACGGCCATCAATTAGCCAACTCTCAAGTCTTCTAAGACGATGCGTCATCCCGAGCCTTTCAGAAATTAACACGCAACGGCTTTATTGAGCCCGAAGCCTTTCGCGCATCTACCGGTTCCTACCGGATAGTAACCGTATTCCTACACGGATTGGGACGAAAACGAGCACCCTCTGTCTAGCAGTGTCATCGATTCATCGGCGCCTACCAGTTGCCGCACTGGCTCTTCCAGTTGCACCTGAGCGGCTCGCTGAACTTCTGCTGCGAGCGACTTCGAGACGAACGACTCCTACCTCGACATGATGGCGCTCCCCTCCCTTCGACCAGCAGCGGCCAAGAAGCGAGCGACCGGCCGTTACTGGACCTTCACCGCCCGCGAGAGCAGGTTCTGCTGTCCCACACCGCATCTCACCGTTCCGCAGGTCCGCGCGCAGAACGGTCATTACCCTGCCTGACATGAGTCAAGGTGCGTCACTCCTGCGGGTCGGGATCGCTTATGTCATCGCCATCGGCGCCGGGTTGGCGTGGCTGCTGTGGGGGCTGGACAGCGGCCAGCTGTGGCTCGACGGCCTGATCGCCGACCTCATCGCGACGGTCGTGATCTTCGCCTTCAGCCGCTTCTACGGGAACTCCACCTTCTACGACGCCTTCTGGTCGGTCATCCCGCCGCTGCTGGCGTTCTACTGGTGGATCGCCGCCGACGCGGGCGTCAACGACGTCCGCTGGTGGCTCATGATGATCGTGCTGTTGGCCTGGGCCGTGCGCCTGACCGCCAACTGGATCCGCACCTTCCCCGGCATGCACCACGAGGACTGGCGTTACCCGATGGTCCGCGAGCGGGCCGGCCGCTTCGAGTTCGTGGCCGACCTCATGGGCATCCACGTCTTCCCGACCCTGCAGGTCTTCGCCGGACTCATCCCCGTCTACGTGGTGGCGACGCGGGCCGGTGAGCCGCTCGGGTGGCTGGACTTCGTGGCGTTCGGCGTCGGCCTGGCCGCGCTGGCCCTCGAGACGATCGCCGACCTGCAGATGCACCGCTTCATCGCCACACGCACTCCCGGGCAGGTCATGGACACCGGCGTGTGGTCGTGGTCCCGGCACCCGAACTACTTCGGCGAATGCGGGATCTGGTTCTCCATGGGCCTGTTCGGCCTCGCGGCCTGGCCCGGCGCGTGGTGGGTGTTCGTGGGCACCTTCGCCATGGTGGCGATGTTCCTCGGCGTGAGCATCCCGATGATGGAGCAGCGCAGCCTGGAGCGGCGACCCGAGTACGCCCGCGTGGTGGAGCGGGTGTCCGTGTTCATCCCGCGCCCGCCCAGGAAGCGCCCGCAGGAGAAGAGCCGGACCACGACCTCCGCGTGAGCCGCCCCCGGATCGTCGTGGTGGGCCTCGGGGACACCGGGGTCCTCACCGCGATCGCCCTGCGGAGACTCGGCGACGTCGTGGGCATCACCGCCAAGCCGGAGTTCGTCAGCGGCCAGGAACTGGGCCTGCGGTTGGCGCGGCCGGAGGCGTGGACCCGCGACTACCGCGTCGCCTACAGCAGGTTCCGCGGCCTCGACCATGTCCGCATCGTGCACGGCAGCGCGACCGCCCTCGACACCGAGAACCGGATCGTGCGCGTGAGGCTCGCGGACGGCGCGGTAGGTGACGGCACTGCGGGTGACGGCACGGTCGCCGAGGAACCGTACGACGCCCTAGTCATCGCCACCGGGGTGACCAACGGGTTCTGGCGCCACCCCACCCTCCAGGATTCCCGCGGCGTCGACGCCGACATCTCCCTCCCCCACCAGCGCATCGCCGGCGCGGACACGGTGGCGATCATCGGCGGCGGCGCGGCGGCCCTGAGCTCGGCCGCGCAGGTGGCCGAACGCTGGCCCGCCAAGACCGTGGACGTCTACTTCCCCGGCGAGCGGGCGCTCCCCCATCACCACGACCTCGTCTGGGACCGGGTGCGCACGCGCCTGGAGGACCTGGGCGTCGGCCTGCATCCCGGTCACCGCGCGGAGCTTCCGGGTGGGAACGGTGACGGCGGGTGTGCGAGCCGCGACGGCCTTGATGACGACGACGACCACCTCACCAGCGCCACCGTGAGCTGGACGACGGGTCAGGCACCGACCACAGCAGATGTAGTGATCTGGGCCATCGGCCGCGTCACGCCCAACACCGCGTGGCTGCCGGCGGAGATGCTCGACGACCGGGGTTTCGTCCGCGTGGAGCCGACGCTACGGGTGTCCGGGTTCAGCGATGTCTTTGCCGTCGGTGATGTGGCCGCAACCGACCCGCTGCGCACCTCCGCCCGCAACCGCGGACACCTCCTGGTCGCACGCAACATCCGCGCGCACCTCGAGGCCAGGCCGCTGCGCGACTACCGGCCACCGAAGCGCCGTTGGGGCTCGGTGCTCGGCCCGCTGCGCGACGGACTCATCGTGTTCACCCCGCCCGGCCGGGGTGTCCGCGTCCCCGCCCCGGCGTCCGACGTGGTGCTCCAACGACTCATCACCCACCAGGTGATCTACGGCGGGGTGCGCCGGCGGGGGCGGTGAGTGCCGGCGGGCTCGGCGGACCCAGTGAGTCGTGGTGGGAGTCGGTGAGGGTCGGTGAGTTCCGGTACCGGGCGGCGAGGGCCTGTGACCCGGCGCATGGGCTCTGACCTGCACGTCGGGTCGTGCGGTCGCACGGTCCCGGCGGCGGCGCTAAGTTCGAAGCATGCCTGAATTCACTGTTCCCGGATTGTCCAACTCTGATTCCTCGACGCTCGTAGACACGCTCCAGAAGCGACTCACGGCGTGCAACGACCTGCACCTGACCCTCAAGCACGTGCACTGGAACGTGGTGGGCCCCAACTTCATCTCGGTGCACGAGATGCTCGATCCGCAGGTCGAGCTGGTCCGCGGCTACGCCGACGTGCTGGCCGAGCGCATCGCGACCCTGGGCGGCTCGCCGGTGGGCACGATGGGCGCCAACGCCGACCACCGCTCGTGGGACGACTACTCGCTGGGCCGCGACACCGCGCAGGCGCACCTCGGTGCCCTGGACAAGGTGTACGACGGGATGATCGGCGACCACCGCAAGGCCATCGCCGTGGCCGGCGAGGTGGACCCGGTGACCGAGGACATCCTCATCGGCCAGACCGCCGAACTGGAGAAGTTCCAGTGGTTCGTCCGCGCCCACCTGGAGAACGCCTCCGGCTCACTGCCGACCGCCGACGACGCCACCGAGAAGGGCGCGGCCCGCGACGCCACGGCGTGATCGCACGCGGCTGACCCCTCCAGCACGAACCGACGGGCCGGACTCCCCCACCTGGGAGTCCGGCCCGTCGTCTGTCGTCGGGGCAGGGTGCCGGGCCGCGAGGACGGCCGCGGGGGTCGCGGTGGGGGTACGCAGCCGGGCGCCGCAGACGGTGAACGCCGGGCGCTGACGCCAGCGGTGGCGCAGGGGACCCGGGGGCGACCAGACTCACTGCGTGCCCAATACCGACCTGATGTTCGCGGTCATCGGCGCGGCCCTGCTCATCGGGTCGTTCCTCCCGCGCCTGCTCCGCGAGCGGGTGCTGTCCGCGCCGATCGTGGTGGTGGGCGTGGGCATGCTCATCGGCTGGCTGATGCCCACCGAGTCGCAGCTCGTCGACGTGATCGAGCACGCGGAGCTGGCCGAGCGGATGGCCGAGATCACCGTGATCGTGGCGCTCTTCGGCGTGGGCCTGGCACTGGACCGTCCTCTGAGCCTGCGCGGGTGGACCACCACGTGGCGACTGCTGGCGATCGGCATGCCCCTGTCCATCGCAGGAGTGGCGGTGCTGGGGTGGTGGGTACTGGGGCTGACCCCCGCGGTCGCCGTGCTGCTCGGGGCGGTGCTCGCCCCGACCGACCCGGTCCTGGCCTCCGACGTGCAGGTGGAGGGTCCGAGCTCCGGGGAGGAGGTCGACGACGAGCACGACGAGGCCCGCTTCGCCCTGACCTCCGAGGCCGGGCTCAACGACGCCCTCGCGTTCCCGTTCGTGTACCTCGCCATCTATCTGGCGACCAAGGGGGATCCCGGCGAGTGGCTCCTGGGCTGGGTGGCGTGGGACCTGGTGGGCAAGACGGTCATCGGCGCGGTGGTGGGCTACCTCCTCGGCCGGCTCATCGGGGCCGCGGTCTACCGCGTGCGGGTGGGCGACCACCGGCTGGTGGGATTCGCCGAGCCCGCCGCCGCCGTGGCCACGCTCCTGCTGGCGTACGGCGTCGGCGAACTGCTGGGCGGCTGGGGCTTCCTCGCCGTGTTCTGCGCGGCGCTCGGGGTCCGCGCGTCCGAGCGTGACGACGAGCGCCACGAGCACTTCCACGAGTTCGTCGAGTACACCGAGCACCTGCTCACCCTGCTGGTCCTGCTGGTGATCGGCGCCTCGTTCATCTCGGACGCGCTCCCCCGCCTGCACTGGACCCACGTGGCGGTGGCGGCCGGCGTCCTGCTGGTGGTCCGACCGATCGCCGCCTGGGTCTCGCTCCTGGGGGACCACAAACTCCGCCGCGACGAGCGGATGGTGGTGTCGGTGTTCGGCGTCCGCGGCGTGGGCTCGCTGTTCTACCTCTGCTACGCGATGGGCTTCTTCCCCAAGGAGGACGGCTGGTCGCTGTGGCCGGCGGTGTCGCTGGTCATCATCGCCTCACTCGTGCTCCACGGCGCGAGCGCGTCCCAGGTCATGCGCGCGCTGGACCGCCGGCGGGCCCGGGCGGCGAGCTGAGCAACGCAACGGCGCGCCCGCGGCGAGTTGCTGCTGCCCGGGTTGGCTCACGGCGGCCGGGCGGCGCGTCACCGGCCGGGTCACCCTGCCCCGGCCGGTGACGGGGCGGAGCCAGGCTATTCACGCAGCGCAGCGAGGAGATCCTGCGCGAGGATGAATGTAGCGACGGCGACTTGTTCGGGTTCCCCGATGCCCTCTTCGGCGCGACCTGCCATGGTCGGTCCGAGAGCATCCGGACTTTGGGCGAACAGTTTGTCGAGAAAGTTGAGCGCATCTTCTGTGGTCGCTCCGCAGAGCTCGTGGGCCTGCAACCGTGAGAACACCTCGGCGAGGTCACGTGTCTCGAATGCCTGGAGGAGCCGGTAGGCATCGTGTGCGTCTTTGTCGTTGAGTCGGTGCGGGGTATCGGCTCGCTCGGCGATCTTGTGCAGTTTGGCGACCAGCAGTGCTGCGGGTCCAGCGACCCGGAGGCGGGCCCAGCGCTCATCTCGCGGATCGAGTGCGGGTACGTCCATCTCATCGTTGTCGACCATGCACGCCTCAAGTCCCCTGGCTCGGCGGGCTGCGTGCTTGGAATGCGGTGGAATTCTTGCACCGCGGGCACCTCGAGGACCCCCGCCGGCAAGCTCTTCCGGGACCATGAGGTCCACGGGTATCCCTTCTCGATTGAGCCAGGATCCTGGTTGATCGGAGCGGTAGAAGCCCGCTCGCGTCATGGCTTCGTCGAGGAGGGGCTCGTCTGCAACGGTGCGAGGGTCGAGCGCGACGTCACTGTCTTTCGTCGCTTCCGCGAGTGCAACCTGTAGTCCGCCTGTCCGGAGGTAGACGGCTTGGGCTCCGATCAGGACGAGAGAGTCCCGATGCTCGAACAATGCCTCGGCCGCGTCCAGAAGTGCCGACCGCGCCCGGACGATCAAGTCGCCATCGTCACCGCCAGGATTGTTCATGTGCCTTCATCCATTCGAGTAACTCGTTCGCCTCCGCGGGCGCCCGTCCGGGCCCGGCCATGAGGTCCACAGCCACCTGGGCCGGGCGCGCGACGGTGAGTCCCTCTAGTGCGGACATCGCGCGCTCCATGACGACCGGATACTTAGGTTCAATCAGCAACACGTTCGCTCCTGCTTCGGTGCCACGCAGCCCCCATTTCGCGGCTTCACGCTCGGCGTTTCGGACGTACACCATCGCCGACCTCGCTGGCGCGTAGGCAGCCCACGCTGCTGCTGCCACGGACCCGGTCACCGCGTAGTCAGCTTCCTTGTCCTCGCGCACGGTATCGAGAAGGTCGGACAAACCCCTGGGAGCGATCCAACGCGTCACCGTATTGGTCCGGAGAAGTTGGTAGTCGTCGCTCCACCTGCGCAGAAGAGCCACCCAGTCGGGCACAAGGAACTGGCGGTCGGGAAGCCGCTCGGCAAGCTCCTGCTCTTCGAGGAACTGCATCACCCGGTACACCGACCCCACCGAGGCCCGAGAGATGTCGGCGAGTTCGCGCACGCGCCACGGGCCGGGGATATCAACGAGCGCTCGGACCACCTTTGCGGCGGGTTCTCCCTTCAGGGTGCCCCTCGGACGCCCCGGCCCTCGCCAGGGATCACTGTCGGCACCTCGATCCGATAGGAAGAAGGCGGGAGAAGAGGACCGGACCCTCATATTTCCCGTCGCGTCGATGTACGAAATTCCCGCTTCGTCGAGCCGCGTACGGTCGGCAGGCGCGAGATAACGAGTCACCACCAGACACGCCCTGCTCGGCACCTGGGCCATACTCTCGCCACACCTCTCCCGAAGCGACGGTATGTCTCGGGCTACGACGGCGTTCTTGACGGTGACGCAGAACCTAGCGGTGCTCCCATCAGGAGCTACGACGATCATCAGAGACTCAGCGCCGCCAAGGGACGATGATGTAGCAGCCTGGCTTACATCGATCTCCCACTCAGCCGGGACTCTCGCACGGAGCGCTTCGGCCGCCGAGTTGACGAGTTCCACCTCCGAGAGTGGTCTGGAACTTAGCGTGCTGCCGACGGTCATGTTCAGAGAATAGCCGCATTCCGAAACCAACGGAAGGCGGGAGTTTGCTGAATCCGTCCAGCCGCTGGCCCCTTACGCTCCTCGGTTGAGACTCACCTCCCCCTACACCTGCCGCGCAACCTCCGAGGCGACCAGCTCCAGGTGGTCGAGGTCGGACATGTCGAGGACCTGCAGGTAGATGCGTGTCGCGCCGATCGCCGCGTACCGGCCGATGGTGTCGACCACCTGATCCGGGGTTCCGGCCGCGCCGTTGGCCCGCAGTTCGTCGACCTCCCGGCCGATGGCGCCGGCGCGGCGGGCGAGCTCCGCCTCGTCCCTACCGCAGCACAGCACGAGGGCTGCCGAGCGCACGATCTCCCCCGGTGCGCGGCCGCGCTCGGCGCACGCCTCGTCGACGCGGCGGTACTGGGTCGCGACGGTGTCGACGTCGGCGAAGGGCACGTTGAACTCGTCAGCGAACCGGGCGGCGAGCGCGGGGGTGCGGCGTTTGCCGAAGCCACCGACGATCACCGGCGGTCGCTGCTGCAGCGGCTTGGGCAGGCCGGGCGAGTCGACCAGGTCGGTCCGCTTCCCGCGCACCGTGACCGTCTCCCCCTCGGGGGTCCACCACAGCGTCTGCAGAGCGCCGAGGGTGTCTTCGAGCATGTCGAACCGCTCGCCGATGGGCGGGAACGGGATGCCGTAGGCGGTGTGCTCGTCGCCGTACCACCCGGCGCCCAGGCCGACGTCCAGGCGACCCCCGGACATCTGGTCGACCTGCGCGAGCGAGATCGCCAGCGGGCCGAGGTGGCGGAAGGTCACCGAGGTCAGCAGGGTGCCCAGCCGGATGGAGCTGGTCTCCCGGGCCAGACCGGCCAGGGTGAGCCAGGCGTCGGTGGGACCGGGCATACCGCTGACGTCGCCCATCTTGAGGTAGTGGTCCGAGCGGAAGAACGCCTCGTAACCCAGGTCCTCTGCCGCGCGGGCGACCGCGAGCTGGTCGGCGTACGTGGCGCCCTGCTGGGGTTCGACGAAGACGCGCAAGCTCACCTTCCCGTCAGAGGGCAGGTCGGTAGCGGCGCTGGGCGCGGCGGTGACGCTGGGCGCGGCGGTGGCGCTGGGCGCGGGCTGGTTGGAGTCGACTGACATGACGTCCAGAATGCCTCCGCCCGATCAGGCGTGCCAGGCGTCGGGGGGACGAGACGAGACAGGCGCGCTCAGTGCACGCTCACGGCGCGTTGGCGCTCGATCAGCCGCCGTACGCGCTTGACCACTAACCAGACCACCAGGATCGCGATGATCACCACCACCGCGTTGGACAGCACCCCGCTCCACCGCTCCAGCGCGGGCTTGATCGCCGGGCCGAACGCGAACCCCGTGCCGATCCAGATGGCGTTCCACACACCTGATCCGATGAGCGTGTACGCCGTGAAGTGCGTGACTGGCATCTGGTTGATCCCCGCGGGTATCGAGACGAACGAGCGCACCAGGGGGACGCAGCGCCCCAGGAGCACGGCCACGCCGCCCCACCGCTGGAAAAAGGCCTCCGACTTGTCGAAGTCCTCGTAGTCGAGCAGCGGGATCCTGCCCACCAGGCTCCTGGTGCGATCGCGTCCGAGCGCGGCGCCGACGGCGTACCAGATCCAGGCGCCGATCAGCGCGCCCGCGGTGGCCGCCACCCAGGCGAGGGTGAAGCTCATCCGCCCCTCGTAGGCGAGGAACCCGGCCCCGGGCAGCACCGCCTCGGACGGGATCGGTGGCAGGAACGTCTCGAGCAGGATCGCCAGGCCCACGCCGAGCTCGCCCAGCGTCTCCATGAGGTTCAGGACCCATCCGATGAACCCGCTGTACTCGGCCGAGGGTTCGACCGACGGTGCCGCGGCAAGGGTGATCACATCGATGTCCGTTTCTCCCACGCTCGGGGCCCGCCGAGCGTCTCTGGTCGCGGGGCCGGGTGTCCACGGCCCGGTCGCGGTGCAGCGCATGGCCGGCAACCGTTGGAGAATACCGGCCCAGAGTCCGGGGGTGGCCGAGAGATTTACTGGCGTGAACGGCCGACGGGGCCGCGCAGTGTGCGAGTAGTACGGCAAACCGCCTAGGAGACTGCTGAACAAAGGCGGTGGCTCGCCTGCGGTGTTGGTGCCGGCTTGAAATGATGTGGGTCATGCAGGGTGAGTCGGATCGGCAGCGCGAGTTGCTGGACGTGGAGTCGGTGGCGGGGCATCTGCTCGAGCCCGGCAGCGTGTTCGCGTTGCTGGCCGAGCATCGAGATCGCCTGTTTCCGGCGGAGTTGTTCGCAGATCTGTTTCCTTCGGGCCGGGGCCGGCCGTCGATCCCGGGTGAGGTGATCGCCTCGGTCATAGTGCTGCAAGCGCTGTTCGGCCACTCGGACCGTGAGGCGGTCGATGCGTTGACGTTTGATCTGCGGTGGAAGGCCGCATGCGGGTATGCGGTCGATGCGAAGGGATTTGATTCGTCGACGTTGACCTACTGGCGGCGCCGGTTGGCGGCCAGTGACCGACCGCAGCGGATCTTCGAGGTGGTGCGCCAGGTCATCGCCGAGACCGGGGCGGTCAAGACCAAGACCCGCCGCGCCCTGGATTCGACGGTCCTGGATGACGCGGTGGCCCGTCAGGACACGATCACCCAACTCATCGCCCAGATCCGTCGGGTCGGCCGCGAGGTGCCGGGTGCGAAGGAACTGATCGCCTGCGAGTGCACCAGGCTGGCGGCAGTGTGCGGGCAGGACTACACCGCGCCCGGTAAGCCCCGCATCGCCTGGGATGACCAGGCTGCCCGCGACGAGCTGGTCTCTGCCCTGGTCGCGGACGCTCTGGCACTGCTTGAGGCTCTGGATGTTGAGGCGATCACCGCCGCCGGCGGCAGACCGGCCGAGGCGGTGGCGCTGTTGGCGCTGGTGGCCGGTCAGGACGTCGAGCCCGCCGACGACTCTGATGGCACGGACGGGCGCTGGCGTATCGCCCGCCGCACGGCACCGGATCGAGTGATCTCCACCGTGGACCCTGATTCCCGGCACGCGCACAAGACCCGGCAACGGCGCCAGGACGGGTTCAAGGCCCATATCGTGGTCGAGCCCGACACCGGCCTGACCACCATGTGCGCGCTGACCAAAACAAACGGGCCGACCAACTCCGATGCCGCGGTCGGTGCGGAGCTGGTCACCACCGATCCCACCATCGGCGCCGACGAGCAGATCGAAGTGCTCGGCGATTCCGCGTATGCCAGCGGCGACATGCTCCACGCCCTGGCGGGAAAGCAGTGGCTGCCCCTGGTCAAACCGTGGCCGCTACGGCCTACGGTCGAGGACGGGTTCACCCTCGACGACTTCACCTTCGACGCCGCGGCGGGCACGCTGACCTGCCCCGGCAACATCACGCGGACGGTGACAGTGCACGGCCGCGCCACCTTCAAAGCAGCCTGCCGCGGCTGCCCGCTGCGCCAGCGGTGCACCACCTCGGCCACGGGACGCAGCGTGCTGCTCGGCGAGCATCACCTTCTCCAGCGCCAGCACCGCCAGCGGGCTGGTGACGAGGACTTCAAGACCGTCTACCGACAGCACCGCCCCATGGTGGAGCGCTCGATCGCCTGGCTCACCCGAGGCGCTCGCCGCGTGCCGTACCGCGGGGTCGACAAGAACAACAACTGGCTCCACCACCGCGTCGCCGCCCTCAACCTGCGGCGACTGCTCGCCATGGGCCTGACCCACCAGAACGGAACCTGGGCCCTGGCCTGACCAGCACGTCAGGGCCGCCCCCGGGCAGAGGCTCGAACGACCCGCCACGAGCACCACCACCGGATCACCGACCCCGGATATCTCAAGCCCCGCACTCCGCGCCCCGGCCAACCGGCCCCTCACCCACAGAGAGCCGCATCCCGCGCCCCTAGCAAGACAGCTTGTTCAGCAGTCTCCTAGGCCGAGCGATCCCAGAATAGGGGCCGCGAGCGATCCGATAGCGAGGGAGCCGAGCGAGCCGAGTGCATCTGAACCCATGGTGGACGTCCTTTCGGGCGGGTACGTGTGGTGAGGTGGCGCCGTTGGCGCCTGCCCGGCCGATGGTAGCAGCGGTGTGGCGCACACCACACCGGTGAACGAGGTGGCGTGGTGGGTATCGGGCGCGCTATTTCGGAAGGGAGAGTCTCGGCTACCGACGCTGTCCGCAACCTCACGAGCGCGACCGCGAGCATAGGGTGAGCGCATGCCGCTGAATCGACTCGATGCCTATCTGGAGCCCTTGGACACGTCAACGGTGACCGGCATCAAGGGCGTCGCTCTGATGATCGACGGGCGGCCGCTGGCAGATCACGCCGGGGACGTCGAGGCCTCAGAGATCCGGGCGGGGAAGACGGATGGCCCCGCCGGGTCGTACCTCCCGATGTTCGTCGCGGAGGTGAAGGGTCCCGGGCACTTTCTCGGCCGACCCGAGATTTCGCGCTTCGGCGACGGAGACACCGTTCTGCTGGGGTGCGTCTGCGGGACCTGGGACTGCTGGCCCCTGACAGCTCGGGTCGAGGTCCGTGACGACGTCGTCGTGTGGCACGGGTTCCGGCACGGATTCAGGGAGTGGGACTACGAGGCACTCGGACCGTTCGTCTTCGACCGCGAGGCCTACCACGAGCAGTTCGCGGCAATCGACTGGTCCGACACCGGGATCCCTCCAGGCGGGTGGTGACGCCGGCGCATCGCTACTGTGACGCTCGTGGCGACTAATCGCGTCGAGATGGCGTTGGATCCAGCACTGGCCGACGCGTTGATCGGATCCCCCTACTTCCATGCCGGCTTCCGCGCCTTCGCCGACCCTCACGCTGCACACGTGTACCGCCTGACTCCGACCCCTCCGCTTAGGGAGGGCGACACCGTCCAGTGGCCCGGTCGAGGAACGCGTGCCCGTCGACTGCGGCAGAAACCGCCCTCGCTGAGGCCGTTCGGCACCTGGCGCGACTTCTTCCTCCGCAGACGACGCCCTCGCCTCGCGCGCCCGTACACCGTGCAGTCCCGCGGTCCCATGCAGCTGACGCTTCGACGTCCACGCGGGGGCACAGTGACGTTCACGATCGAGCGATCGGACACCGAGCACCACGCGGTGATCTGCATCGAGTCAGACCTGCCCGCCCGGATGACCCGGCTCCTGCTCGACTACCTCGCGGCCGAGGGACGGGACTGGCAGCACTTCCTCCGTAGCGGGATCCGGCCCCTGACCCGGGATCCCCACCTCGACTGGGTCCGGCAGCACCGTGGACTGGGTGAGATGCACGGGCAATTCGCCGAGGACTCGGTGGGGAACTGCGGTTTTCCGGCCCTGCTCTTGGTCCGCCATCAAGCCCGCACGGATGAGCGGAACGTCACCTGGACCGAGGTCGCCAGAGCGAATGGCGTGACGATCTCGCCGTCATCGATGTGGTGGGACCTCGCCGTCACCAAGGGAGATCCCCCGCCTCAGGATCCGTACGATGCCTGCGACGACCGTTTCGGGATGCCGCTCGAGGGCGCAGAAGGGCTTGCCGAGATCGGGGCGCTCTTCGAGGTTCTCGCCGGCCACACCTCCACACCCGAGGAGGCGTTCGGGGCGGTCTTCGAGACCTCAGGTCTTGCCTGGCACACCTACGGACCGGGCCCCGACCACTCGGTGGCGTACTACACCAGCGACCCCGACGCGCAGATCCACCCGCAGCTCACGGTGGTTCCTGCCTCCCAGATCTGCTCACCCGAAGTGGAGCTGGGGCGCAGCATGAAAGTCCTCCAGACCACGGTCACCGGTGTCCCCGCGATGACGGGCCTCTCCTCCGGCCGCTTCCGCGGCGTCGATGCCCTGTGGCCCGACGGCCGGGAGTGGCTCCTGGTCACCGACATCGACTGGGCGTACTCCGTGATCGGGTGCGATCGAGCAACTGCCGACGCGCTCCTCGCTGCCGATGGAGTCGAAGCGGTTGAGCTCACCTGACTCGTCGTCGTCCTCACAGGGCATCCCCGCTCGCCCGCCGCCACCGGGCGATGCGATTGATGCGATGCGATGCGATGCGATTGATGATGGTTGGCGAGATCTGAGGTGACCGGTCCACGATCGTCCCCCGTCGTTCAGAATCGTCTCGTGAGAGAAATCGGTCTTCCCCACCCCGACGCGATGGCCCCCAGGTGGTCCGCTCTGGCTGCGGTGCTCGCCGCGTACGGGCCCCGGTGGGCGGAGTCCGCCTACTCGGACGGCTCCACCTGGCACTACGACGACGGCGGCGGCAACTGGGCCGACATCCGGTTTGTCAGCGATCAGCGGGCAGTGCTCCTCGGCCACGACCACGAGTACTCCACCACGTACTTCCGCTCCGCCGCGGAGTACTTCGGCGAGCCCGAGACCGACCTCCTGGCCGGCTGCCCCCCGTGGTGGGCGGACGCGATCGGCGACTACCTCGAGCGCATAGACACCCACGGCATGTGGATCGGATTCATCTACGGGTACGACGGCGGCACGTGGACGCGCGCCGACTACGACGGCGACGACGGCTTCACCTCCCTGAACCTGCCGCTACTCGACGACCGGCCCGTACTCAAGCAGATCTTCGACCAACTCACGATGTCGATCGGGGGTCGCCCTGCCGCGGCAGACCCAGACCCGCGAGGCCTAGACCGGATGCTCGCCGAATGCCCTGACCTCAGCGCCGCCACGGCACAGGCGCTCCTGGGCGGGAGAGAGCTCGACGTGGACGCGGCCCTCCGCGCCGCCCACCAGTTCCGACGGAGGAGCTGAGGGCTCGGGCCCCGCGCCTATAACGACGACTTTCGCGTGTTTCCGGCCGGGGGTCCGGTCGCGGCTGCGGTGGCCGGCACCGCCGTAGGGTTCCTCACCGCTCGCACTGCTCCTTCAAAATGGAACTAGAGACCCACGGCTGCCCGACTGGCGGCATGCGTAAGGCCAGGGTCCCGGTCTGCCCCGGGTGCACCTGGCCTTGCGTCTCGCCCGACCCCCACGGTGCCGTGCTCCCAGCGCATCATACCCGGCCATATCCTCGGAGCAATGCCAATCTATTGGAGCGGAATAGAGACGAAACCAACGTTGATTGGACCGTGCTTCCATCCTCGCCGCGGGCCATCCGCCCACGGCGACCCAGATACCCATCCAGATTCACCAGCACTTCCAGTTCTCGGAACGCGCAGTTGTCGACCCACGCCAAACACGCACTGGCTTGAACCGTGACGATCTATTGAGAGGGATTCGCACGATAGAAACCGTGCGCCGGCTACTGGCGATAGTCGAAGGCAAACTCCGGGAAGCTATTTAGCTAATGCATCGATCTACTGGCTTTTCGACTCAGCAGTCACTCTTGTCCTGCGAGCGAACAGTCAGCCGGTAGCGGAGCTGGGCCTCATTTCGACCGTCTGACTTCCAAGACCCGTCAGAAAGCTGTGCCGCTCTCAGATTCCTGACTTCTCGTTCCATAATTTCGATCAGCTTGTATGCGTCATAGCTCGGCCATAAATTCTTGGTACCAGCCCATGCCCACGCTCGCCCATTCGAACCCGGACACCCGCCTGTCTGCAACATTCGTACTTCAACGCACGATCCAGAATCGGGCAGGCTTCGTCTGTCGGCCTCGCGATATCGGCCCAACGCACCTCTGGCGGCGCAAAGGGATGGGAAATCTCCACTTACAAGCAAGACATTATTTGTGCTCAAAATCAGTTTCCTGAGGTGCTCCAAAGACACCTCAAGCCCCTGCTGTTTGACCCCTTTTCCGCTTGGCCAATAGCTAGAATGGGGATAGGCAGTAAGGAAATCAAAGGGACGAGGTCGGGCATCAGATGGCAGGCGATAATCTCGAATTCCGTTACCCAGAACCGTACAGACAGGGCCCCCAATAAGATCGTGTGGAAAATATATATTAGTCCACGTCGTTACCGCAAACACTCCTGCATGATGAATTCGCATTGCCGTCGGAATCTTTGGCCCCTTGACCTCATACCGAACAGTGTTGCGATATCGAGTCCGACCGCGATCCGTTACTTGCACAGTCGGAGGGTTAGACGGAATAATCCGACGCCTCCTGCGGAAAATAAGGTCCCCTGCTCCGTCGGCCAGTAGCAGTTCAGCGTGCGCCAATGGCGAACCAAGTGTGACAAAGTCCGAGACAATCCAGCGGCCGTCTAGATCTGAGTTAACCAATTGATTACTTGCAAGATCTTGACGGTCACGAAGCAGCCTTTGAACATCCCTTTGTGCAGCGACCCACAGCTCTAGAGCTGCCCCGCCCTCAGCGATCTTAGTGAGCCCCGAGTGTGCGTCCTGACTCGTACCCTTTCCCGCGCCTGCGCCCTCGTGCGTGCGACTTGGCGGGTCTACGAGATACAGCAACTTTTCAATTGCTTGAATTACTTCTGCTCGTTTATCGCGGCCTACTTTGTCGCGGCCTTCGTCCAGTGGCAAGGGGAGTTTGCGCGACACTTCCGAGAAGTACGAATGCAGCGCATCGTAAGCAATTACGCTTCCCAAACTGTGGCCCACTAGCACTATCTTGTCGAACATGGGACGGCCAGTCGTGGGGTCAATTTCTTCGTGGAGGGTTCGAAGAATTCTTACCAACCCTGAACGAATTTTTTCCCTCTCTCTTATGTTGTCTGGCTCATTGGACAAGTACCGAGCCGCGTCTCCAACTCCGCCCAACAGGAACTTAGCCAAAATCGTGGTAGCAAGAATAGACGCAACAGGTGCTGCAATCGAAGTAGCTACAGCCAGAGGCTGGAAAGCGACCCAGGCAGTCCACAATGCAACGCAGAAGGCACCCACGACGATAGCCCCGGGCAACCCGTACCACAACAAACGGCGTCGCAATGATGAGGCGCTCACGTAGGTTTCCTTCCTGCCGCTGGCGGAGTCCTCCGACTTTTGCCTCGATTTAATGCGCGCGGCAATAACCATGGAAAGAGCTGCAGCAACTCCGACGAGTGCTGCCCATAGTAGCCGCTCCCACAGGAATTCCTCTGTCGACCAATCCGGAACGAGAACAACCACGATCAGAGCAATAATTAAGGCCCAAGCGAGCAACCCGCGCGCGTACCAAATCAATCCCACAGAATTGATCGCCCAGAAATACCCCGCAGTTGCCAAAACGGCCAATAGAATCGCCCCGACCCGAATCGCGAAATCGGAAACTCCCAAATAATTCTGATTTACGAAGAGTTGGCCACCAATGGGTGCCAATAGAATAACTACCAGCATCAACGCAGCAACCAGCAGACGGTAAACGCGGCCCTTGTTGCCAATTAGTGTTTCGTTCTCCGAAAGATTCTTTAGCGCACTCCTCCTTAGGATTAGTCCACTGACCCAGCCAATCAAGTGCTTCCAGCTAGTGTCGCGGAACCGGTACGCCCAGTAATACTCGTAAAAGGTTGTAGTTCGAGCCCAATCCACTTTCTTGAATTTTGTCGAACCGGCAGGGAACTTCGGCTGGATTGGATATCTCTGCTCAGGTTGATCATTCCGCGTATCAACACTAATTCTTCGGGAATAAGTCCGGCCAGAGATCGAATCCGGGTTTATGAACCAACGAGGTCGCGAAGACGGGGGAAGAATGCCCGATCCGCTACCGTCGCCTACGAATCGCAAGAGGGTTTCGAGCGGCTTCTGTTCGCCGATGCCGTGAACCACTACGACTGCTGTCCGAGGGAGTGCCGGCATGAAGTTCCCCTATCACTGAGCAGCTTTGAATATCATAGGCCTGCCCTCATGGTCTTGTATAGGGTCGCCGTAATATGAGGTGGCGGGAACACTCATGAGACTTGAGGTGTCCAATCTGGCACTAATTGATCCACAAGATTGCGTCGTCGTGAAGGCGGACCTCGGCCTAAGGGGCAGCGGGGGCCTCCGAGATCCATTGCACTCCGAAGCCTCTCCCCGACTCGGTTCCAAACCTTGGCTCGAGTTTCTTAGAGATCCCCGAGTATCCAGTCCGGTCTAGAGCAAGCCTCGGGCGATTCAAGATGTTGCCCTGGTTTGAGGAATATCCTCACAGTGACTTCCCGCACCCACGCGCTTCACTGCGAGGTAGCCCTACGTCATCACTGCCGCAGCCGACCGCTCTTTGGCACCCCACCCCGAACAATGGCCGCAGTCTGCGGCTGCGATCTGAACCGTTCGGTGCCAGAGTGGACCCATGGCGAGCAAGGGCGGCAAGGAGTCGGTCGAGGTCGACGGGCGGACCGTGCGGTTCACCCACCCCGACAAGGTGCTCTACGACGCGACCGGCACCACCAAATCCCAGGTCTTGGAGTACTACCTCGCCGTGGCGCCGCACCTCATGACGTACGCCGGCCAGCGTCCCGTGACGCGCAAGCGCTGGCCCGACGGCACCGAGGACAAGTCGTTCTTCGAGAAGAACCTGCCCTCCCACGCGCCCGAGTGGGTGTCGCGGGTGGCGATCGAGCACTCCTCCCGCACGGTCACCTACCCGGTGCTCGACTCCCCCGCCACGCTGGCGTGGTTCGCCCAGCAGGCCGCGCTCGAGCTGCACGTGCCGCAGTGGACACTGTCCGACGGCGAGCCGGGGCGGACACGACGCATCGTCATTGACCTGGACCCTGGCCAGGACGTCGACCTGGATACGACGGCGAAGGTCGCCCTGCGCGTCCGAGATCTCCTCACCGAGGCGGGCCTGGACTCCTACGCCGTGACCAGCGGATCCAAGGGCATCCACCTCTACGCCCGCCTGGACAAGGCCGTCTCTTCCAAGGGCGCCTCCGCCGTGGCCAAGCAGATCGCGCAGTCCCTGGCCAAGCAGACGCCGGACCTGGTCACCGCCACCATGAAGCGCTCGATCCGCGACGGGAAAGTCTTCGTGGACTGGAGCCAGAACAGCGGCGCCAAGACCACCGTGGCGCCCTACTCCCTGCGCGGGCGCGCCGAGCCGTGGGTCGCGGCCCCGCGGTCGTGGGAGGAACTCGGCGACGGTGGGCTCACGCACCTGCACTGGGACGAGATGCTCAAGCGGCTGGAGTCCGAGGGCGACCTGCTCGAAGGCCTGGAGGGGCCGGCGAAGAAGGGCGGCGCGTCCACGAAGGGTGCCGCCAAGAAGACCGCCGCCAAGAAGTCGTCGGCCTCGCGGGCCAAGAAGTCGGGAGGCAGCAAGAAGAGCTCGTCGTCGTCATCAGAGGACGGGGACCCCGAGCGCGGCGGTTCCGATTCTTCCGGCGCCGATTCCGACGGTTCCGATTCTGGCAGCGATGACTCCGGCAGCGAAGACTCCACCCGCGCGGCGGCCGAGGAGGGCTGCGACGCCGGACCGACCGACGCCGATGCGGTGGTGACCAGCCTCGAGGAGTACCGCCGCAAGCGCGATCGCCGCAAGACTCCGGAGCCGTTCGACGGTGAGGTGGACACCGACCGCTCCGACGGCGACGGCCCGATCTTCGTGATCCAGGAGCACCACGCCCGCCGCCTGCACTTCGACCTGCGGCTCGAGCATCACGGCGTGCTGGCCTCGTGGGCCGTGCCCAAGAATCTGCCCACCGAGCCCAAGGACCGGCGGCTGGCGGTCAACACTGAGGACCACCCGCTGGGTTACGAGACGTTCGAGGGCACCATCCCCAAGGGCGAATACGGCGCCGGGACCATGACCGTCTGGGACCGCGGCACCTACGAGTGCGAGAAGTGGCGCGAGGACGAGATCATCGTGTGGCTCAACGGCGACAAGGTCTCCGGTCGGTACGTGCTGGTGCGCACGAGTGCCGAGAAGAACCAGTGGATCGTGCAGTACATGAAGGACCAGTCGCCGGACTCCTTCTACGGCGGGCGCGACAACCCGAAGTCGTCTTATCCCACGGACGATGATCGTTCCGGCGGGTCAGACAAGGCGTCTTCCCGCGGCTCGGACAAGGCGGCTACCCGCAGCTCGAACAAGCCAGCCTCGCGAGGTTCGGGCGATGAGCCGACCCGCGACTCGGACCTGGCCGGCCGCCCCGACGCTCCCCCACTGCCGATGATCCCCACCTCTGGGTCCGTGACGTCCCTGCCCGAGGACAAGTGGGCCTTCGAGGGCAAGTGGGACGGCTACCGCGTGACTGTGGCGACCGATGGCCGGCAGAGTCGGTTGATGAGCCGCAACGGCAACCCGATGGACTGGCTGGCCGACGGCTTCCCCGGGCTGGCGCAGGCGATCGGGAAACCCGCGGTGCTCGACGGGGAACTCGTGGTGCCGGGCCCGGACGGCGTGCCCGAGTTCTCCGCACTGGCCAAACAGGCCGCCGCGGAAGGTGACGACTCGTCGATCGGCCCGGTGCACCTGTTCGTCTTTGACGTGCTGGGACTCGACGGCGTGGATTTGCGCCGCGAGCGGTGGGATCGGCGTCGCGAGGTGTTGGACCTGCTGACTCCGGCACTGGAAGAGGTCGAGCGAGTGCACGTACCAGGAGTTCTCGACGGCCCCGGCGACCGCGCACTGGACGAGGCAGAGGAGTTCGGCTGGGAGGGCATCGTGGCCAAGCGCCGGGACTCGCACTACCAGTCGGGCAGGCGGGCCAAGACGTGGCTCAAGGAGAAGCTGCTCACCACCACCGAGGCTGTCATCGGCGGCTGGCGACCGGGCAAGGGTGGGCGTTCCGGTTCACTCGGTTCACTGCTGCTCGGGCTGCCCGCACAGACCGGGCTCACCTACATCGGCCGCGTGGGCACCGGCTTCTCCGACCGACAGGGCAAGGCTCTGCTCGAGGAGCTCGAGCCCCTGCGCCGCCGCTCGAGTCCGTTCCTCGAGGACCTGCCGTCCGACGCCCGTCGTGACGCCATCTGGGTGCTGCCCAAGCTCGTGGTGGAGGTCCGGCACCAGGGGTTCACCGAGGACGGGGTGCTGCGGCAGTCGTCGTGGCGGGACATCCGGCGCGACAAGCTGCCAGGGGACCTGTGAGGCACGGTCCCGATCGCCCGCCGTCCGTGGACCGCCCTGACCGGTTCGCGGCACCCCGCCGCGCTGGGAAGGGAAGCCCCCGCACATGACCGCCCCTGATCCCCAGAGCCCGGCCGCCACTATCTCCGCCCTGGGTTCCGCCACCCACTCGCTCAGCGACCTCTCCACGCTGCCCGCGGCACCCGGGCTATACGCGTGGTGGGCGGCCCCAGAGATACTGCCGCAGCTCCCCGGCCCCGCTCATCCGGACAAGATAGTGCCCCGTGATGTGGTGGGAATCGGTTCCGCGTCT
>NZ_JAALDZ010000199.1:0-7327 GCF_014145125.1 Dietzia sp. CQ4
GGGCCGGTCGCATCACGCGACCGGCCCGTCCTCCTTCTGTCGTGTTCTGTCGTGGCGCGCGTCTAGAGTCGACCCCGGTACCGATACCGTCGCCGCAGCCGCCGTCGCGGCCGATCAGAGGAGCCCGATGTCCGTCCCCGCCACCGTCGACTCGACCGCCAGAGCGCGCCTGGCCGAGCTGGTCGCCGAGCTCGCCGTCGTCCACGGCCGAGTCACCCTCTCCTCGGGCCGCGAGGCCGACTACTACGTGGACCTGCGCCGCGCGACCCTGCACCACGAGGCGTCGCCGCTCATCGGCCGTCTGTTGCGTGAACTGACCGACGACTGGGACTTCGACGCGGTCGGCGGACTGACCCTCGGCGCCGACCCGGTCGCCACGGCGATCATGCACGCGCCGGGCCGGCCGATCGACGCGTTCGTCGTCCGCAAAGAGGCCAAGAAGCACGGGATGCAGCGCCGGATCGAGGGACCGGACATCGTGGGGAAGCGGGTCCTCGTCGTCGAGGACACCACGACCACCGGCAACTCCCCACTCACCGCGGTGGCCGCCCTGCGCGAGGCCGGCGCCGAGGTGGTGGGCGTGGCCACCGTCGTCGACCGTGCCACCGGCGCCGATGACGTGATCCGGGCCGAGGGCGTGGAGTACCGCGCCCTGCTCGGCCTGACCGACCTGGGACTGAAGTGACATGACCGCCGAGTGGACGACGACGAGACGCACGACGACAAAGGGGACGGCGTCCGATAGGACGACGGCGAGGGCTTTCCCCACCGTCCTGGCGCAGGCGCTGCGGGAGCGGGTGCTCTCGCTCATGGACACCTCCCGGCCGGAGGGGCCCGCGTTCCTCGCCGCGGCCGCGGGCACGGAGGTGGCCAAGGCGACCGGATTCGGCCCGCTGGAGAAGCTCTGCAAGCCGCTCATCGTCCCGGCGGCGCTGACCATCGCTCTACGTGAGGGCGCCCGAGGAGGCGCGGGGGCGGGTAACGGTGGCCTCGGCCCCGTCGACACCGCACTGCTCTCCGTCACCGGTGCGGCGTATACCACGGGCGACGTGATCCTCATGCTCGGTGGAGGACACGCCAGCCGCTCGCGTTCCCGGCTCGTCTCGGGCGCGGCGGCGTTCGGGGTGGGGCATCTCGCGCTCGGCGGGCTGATGCTCCGGTCGGGCCTGAGGGTCAAGCCGGTCCAGTCGGCGGTTCACGGGGTGGCGGCCGGCGTCGCCGGTGCGATCCTGCTGTCCGAGGACCGGGCCAACGCCCCACTGGCCGCGTACGGAGCACTGCTGGCGTCCCTGTCGGCGCTGGCCACCTCGGTCGATCGTCGGTCCGGGCCCGGCGCCTCGGTGTTGGCCGTGGCGGGGCCGGTGTTCCTGCTCAGCGATGCGTTGATCCTGCTCAGGCGCAAGACCGAGGGCGGATCGGCGCTCGCGCGGGGCCTGGACGTCGGGGTGATCGACACCTACGCCACCGCCGCGCTGCTGTTGCTGACGGGCACGGCGGCCGCGGCCCGCACGGCCGGGCGGTCGGCATGAGTGCTGCGGGCCCCGGTTCACCGGGCGGTACCGGGATCCGCACGGTCCTGATCACCGGCGCCGGTCGCGGGATCGGCGAGGCCACCGCGCGCCGGTTCGCCGACGCCGGTTATCTCGTGGGTGCCTTCGACCTGGAACCGTGCGAGTGGGCGCGGGGGGACGACCGCGTGGTCACCGGCGCGCTGGACGTCACCGACCCGGTCGCCTGGGAGTCCGCCCTGGCGGAGTTGACCGCCCGCTCCGGCGGCGCGCTGGACGTCCTGGTCAACAATGCCGGGTTGCTGTACGGGATGCCGTTCACGGATGCGAGCTACGAGCGGGACTCCGCGCTGGTGGACGTCAACGTCAAAGGCGTGATGTACGGCTGCCGGGCGGCGTTCGGATACTTGGAGAAGGCCCCGGCCCCGACCGTGGTCAACCTCTGTTCGGCGTCGGCGATCTACGGCCAGGCCGAGATGGCCGTGTACTCGGCCACCAAGTTCGCCGTCCGCGGCCTCACCGAGGCGCTGGACCTCGAATGGGGGCCGAAGGGCATCCGGGTGTGCTCGGTGTGGCCGCTCTACGTGGGTACCGGCATGCTCGAGGGCGTCGACACCGCCGGGATGCGGAACATGGGCGTCCGCCTGACCGAGGCCGACGTGGCCGGCGAGATCCTCGGGCTGGCCGAGCAGACGCGGCGCACCCCGTCCGGGGTGCTGGGTCGGATCCGCGGCGCCCTCGGTCGCGAGGTCCACCGGCCGGTGGGTACGCAGGCCACCGCGATGTACCTGGCGTCCCAGATCGGGC
The DNA here is from genome assembly GCF_014145125.1 of Dietzia sp. CQ4. Lineage (NCBI taxonomy): Bacteria > Bacillati > Actinomycetota > Actinomycetes > Mycobacteriales > Dietziaceae > Dietzia > Dietzia sp. CQ4. Next base: position 2,316 of record NZ_JAALDZ010000199.1, read on the forward strand.
CGGGGCGGGTCATCAGGCTGGTCAATCGACGACTCACCTCGTGAGCGGCCCCGCTGCCGACCGCGAGGTGGCGACGGCGGATCCCGCCGCCGGGCCGACCGAGTGGGGCGATGGGCTCGTGGGCGTCGGACCGTGGGAGCTCGAGCGCCCCGGTGAGCCGCGGCCCACGGGCGACCGCTGGGATCCGGACCTGCTCGACTCGGGCGACCGCCGCAACGTGGTCGACCGCTACCGGTACTGGCGGCGAGAGGCGATCGTCGCCGACCTCGACACCCGGCGGCACCCCTTCCACGTGGCCATCGAGAACTTCGGTCACGACGCCAACATCGGCACCGTGGTCCGGACGGCCAACGCGTTCCTCGCGGCGGAGGTGCACATCGTGGGACGACGTCGGTGGAACCGTCGCGGGGCGATGGTCACCGACCGCTACCAGCACCTGCGCCATCACGAGGACGTGGCCGCGCTGATGGACTGGGCCGAATCCGAGGGGGTGCCGGTCGTCGCCGTCGACAACCTCCCCGGCGCCGAGCCGCTCGAGACCGCCCGGCTCCCGCGCGAGTGTGTGCTGCTGTTCGGTCAGGAAGGTCCCGGGGTCAGCGCCGACGCGCGACGACGGGCGGCGAAGACCGTGTCGATCGCCCAGTTCGGCTCGACCCGGTCCATCAACGCGGGCGTGGCCGCGGGGATCGCGATGCACGCGTGGGTCCGCGAGCACGCTGCGCCGACCTGAGCTGTGCTGACCTGGGCTGGCCGACCTGGGCTGTACTGACCTGGGCTGTGCTGACCTGGGCTGTGCCACCCGAGGGGCGGGAGCGATCTATTGATTTTCGATAGGTAATCATCCATAGTCGTGAGATGCAGATCGAAAGACGAGCGGTCCTGCCACTGCGGGTGTCCCTGGTGGTGCTGTTCGCGGTACTGCTCCTGCTGCAGACCATGTCGTTGCCCGGGCAGTTCGCGCACATGGCTGAGACATCGCCGGGCGACGCACACCTGCGGTGGCCACTGACGGCGGTGTCGATCTACTGGGTGCTGTGCATCCAGGTCGTGGTGGTGGCCACCTGGAAGCTGCTCACGCTGGTCAAGGACGACCGCATCTTCACCGACGCGTCACTGATCTGGGTCGACGTGATCCTCGGGGCGATCGTCGCGGCCTGGGGGATGCTCGTGCTCGTCCTGGTGCTCGTGGGCGTCAACGCGAACGATCCCGGACTGCCGCTGCTGCTCTTCCTCGTCGTCGTCATCATCACCGTCGCGGCGCTGCTCATGGTCGTCATGCGGGCGCTCCTCCGGCAGGCCACCTCGTTGCGGTCCGAGATGGACACGGTGGTGTGATGCCGATCGTCGTGCGGATCGACGTGGAGCTCGCCAGGCGCAAGATGAGCGTGGGTGAGTTCGCGGAGCGGGTGGGACTCACGCCGGCGAACGTCGCGGTGCTGAAGAACGGGCGTGCCAAGGCGGTGCGGTTCAGCACGCTCGAGGCCATGTGTCGCGTGCTTGAGTGTCAGCCCGGGGACCTGCTGGAATGGGTGGAGGAATGAGGAGCGCAGCGGGGTTCGCCCTGGTCCTCGTCGGGGTGCTGAGCGTGGTGGGCCTCGGGGGAGTGGCGATCGTCCTCGGCGGGGCGGACGACTCCCCGGGCCTTCAGGGGATCGGTGTGGTCCTGGTGGTCGGGGCGACAGCCGCCGCCCTCCGTTGGCGGGGCGGACGACCACGGTAGGAACCCGGCTCAGGCCGCCGGGGCGGAGGGCCCGTTGCGGATGCGGTCGACGAGCTTCGGCCCGGCGGTGACGGCCATCGGTATGACCGAGATCAGCACGATCCCGATGAGGATCAGGTCGATGTGCTCCTTGATCAGCGCGAATTGCCCCAACCATGCGCCGAGTGCGGTCACCCCCGCGGCCCACAACACCGCACCCACCATGTTGAACAGCACGAACACGCGGTAGCGCATCCCGGCCATGCCCGCCACCAGCGGCGCGTAGGTGCGGACGATCGGCACGAAGCGGCACAGGATGATCGTTGCCGGCCCCCACTTGTCGAAGAACTCGTGGGCCTCGCGGATGTAGACCTGCTTGAAGATCCGCCCGTCCGGCCGCTCCCGCAGGTGGTGGCCCCACCGGTTGCCGATGAAGTAGCCCACCTGGTCGCCGAGGAACGCCGCGATCGGGGCGGCCACCAGCACCACCCACAGCGGTGCGAAGGGGTTGTCCTGCTGGGTGAGCAGCCCCGCGGTGAACAACAGTGAGTCGCCCGGGAGGAACGGGAACAGCAGACCGGACTCGATGAAGACCACGGCGAGGAGAGCCGGGAGTATCGCGTTGCCGAACGGTCCGTCGCCGGACAGCCAGAACTCCGGGTCCATGAATCCGGGACCGAGCGCCAGGACGTGCTGGGCCTGTTCGGCCACCAGGTGCGTGTTCACCTCGGGAATCGTAGACCCGCTCTGCTGGGAAACGGCTGAAACCGTGCCCCCGCTGGTCCTCCGGGGCCCGCCACCTCGCGGTACCTCGTAGGATGGGATGAGTCACAGTGCCGAAATCTGGAGGATCGTCAATGCCTATCGCCACCCCGGAGCAGTACAAGGACATGCTCGACCGGGCTCGCAAGGAGGGCTTCGCCTACCCCGCGATCAACTGCACCTCCTCCGAGACCATCAACGCGGCCATCAAGGGATTCGCCGACGCGGGCTCGGACGGGATCATCCAGTTCTCCACGGGTGGAGCGGAATTCGGTTCCGGCCTGAACGTCAAGGACATGGTGACGGGCGCGGTCGCGCTGGCCGAGTTCGCGCACATCGTGGCCGAGAAGTATGACGTGTTGGTCGCGCTGCACACCGACCACTGCCCCGAGGACAAGCTCGACACCTTCGTGCGCCCGCTCATCCAGATCTCCCAGGAGCGCGTGGACGCCGGGCGCAACCCGCTGTTCCAGTCGCACATGTGGGACGGCTCGGCCACCCCGCTCGACCGCAACCTCGAGATCGCCAAGGAGCTCCTCGAGAAGACGGCCAGCGCCAACCAGATCCTCGAGATCGAGATCGGCGTCGTGGGCGGCGAGGAGGACGGTGTCGAGAACGAGATCAACGAGAAGCTCTACACCTCCCGCGAGGACTTCGAGGCGACCATCGACGCGCTCGGGGCCGGCAACACCGGGCAGCGCTACCTGCTCGCCGCGACGTTCGGCAACGTCCACGGCGTCTACAAGCCGGGCAACGTCGTGCTGCGTCCCGAGGTGCTCAAGATGGGCCAGGAGGTCGCGGTGGAGAAGCTCGGCCTCAACGAGGGTGACCTGCCGTTCGACTTCGTCTTCCACGGCGGCTCGGGCTCGGCCAAGAGCGAGATCGAGGAGGCGCTGAGCTACGGCGTCATCAAGATGAACGTCGACACCGACACGCAGTACGCGTTCACCCGCCCGATCGCCGGTCAGATGTTCGCCAACTACGACGGCGTCCTGAAGATCGACGGCGAGGTCGGCAACAAGAAGGTCTACGACCCGCGCTCGTACCTCAAGAAGGCCGAGCAGGCGATGTCCGAGCGGGTCGTCGAGGCGTGCAACGACCTCAAGTCGGCCGGCAAGTCCAAGGGCGCCTCTGCCTGACCAGCGGCTTCGGCCTGATCCCACTCACGGCGACCCGACGGGGTCGGTGCCACCAGCGGCGTCTCTCCTCCAGTGGAGAGGCGCCGCTGTCGTGTGGTCACCGGGTGGTCTGGACGCCCTGCCCGGCAATTCTGGATCGAACACTTGTGCTATTTCGCCCCGGGCGATAAGATGGATCACACGTTCGAATGGTGGCGAGTTCGATTGGCGCAGGGGGGTGCGGTGGTGGATCCGATGATGACGACGACGAGCTCGGCGGCGTTCGGGGCGCTGCGCGCCGTGCCGGAGGCTCTCGACACGCTTGGCGCCGAGGCGCTGAGCGAGGTGGCGCGGTCGGCCACTCTGGCGCAGAACCTCGCCGCGGCTACCCGGTTGCAGGCCGCGCATCACCTGGTTGAAGCGATGGGGCGGCTCGACGAGGCCACCCACGATGACAAGGCGCGTCCGCGTCCGGCGTTCGCCCGCCTGGATCCGGCTGATCGGGCGCGTGATCACCTGGCGGCGGCGATGTCGCTGACCGGGTGGCATGCCGGGCGTCTGGTGACCGCCGGGGTGCAGATCCACACCCGCCTTCCGCTGCTGCGCAAGGCCGTCGATCGGGGCCTGCTGCCCGAACAGTTGGCCATCGACACCGCCTGCCGGCTGGCCGGCATCCCCGATGAGATCATCGCGGCAGTGGAATCAGAGGTCATCGGAGCCCTGTGCCGGGACCTGGACGGCGGCCACCGCCCTAGCCGCACAGCGTTGGACACCGCGGTCGACGCAGCCAGGGAACGCCACGACCCCCGGGCCGCCCAGGACGCCGTGGCCGAGGCCGTCGAGCAGCGCACCGTCCGATTCCGCTCCGACCGCGACGGCATGACCAGCATGTGGGCCCACCTGCCCAGCGGGGACGCCGAGAAGCTCCGCCGCCGCATCGAGGCCGCCGCCCGCGCCGCCTGCGATTCGGGCCATCCCCGCACCCGCGACCAACTGCGCGCCGATGCCCTGTGCGCCCTCGGGGACCCGAACACCGACGACATCGGCACCGCCCTGCACGACCCCGAAAGCGATGAGCGTCCCCATGGTGACCGCCCGCCCCTGGGCGCGTCGTGGGGCACCGACAAGCCCATCCGGATCTCGATCATCGACAGCATCGCCCAGGGCCTGCCCAACCGGGTGCAGTTCGTCAACGGCGCCTACGCCAGCTTCGACTGGCTGTGCGAGGAACTGCTCTCCGGCGGTGACGCCACAGTGCGGTTCGAGCTGATCGACCCGCAACCGGGCGTCCAGGACACACCGGATGCGGTGCTCAAGTACTTCATCACCCCGGCGCTGGCCGAGAGGATCCGGTTGCGTGACGGCACCTGCCGCCACCCCGGCTGCACCGTCGACGCCCACGAGTGCGAGATCGACCACGTCATCGCCTTCGA